>NZ_MLCB01000176.1 GCF_001890925.1 Planktotalea frisia | reverse complement strand
TCAGACAATTTCCGCGTCATAACCCATGAAAAAATTCGGGTTTTGGGGTAGCAGCGGTATAAATCAAAGGAACTTTATCCAATTTGTAAGTAATTCATTTACGAATTTAGTAATCGGTTGGCGCGCCACCCTCTTTTTTACGACGGGCAACAAACTCTGAAAGCTCTTCGCGAATGGCGATATCCATCGGCGGTTCTTCGAACTCTTCTAGGATCTGTAAGAACAGATTATGCGCACGCTCTGGCGTCCAGATACCGCCCGCGACTTCCCAGCCCTCATAGTTTTTCCAATCACTCAGGAAAGGTTGATAGAAGGCCGTCGTGTAGCGATCCTGCGTATGTTGGATACCAAAGAAGTGACCATCGTTTCCGACTGATTTTATCGCATCCAGAGCAATATCATCAGGCGTTGTCGCAAAGGTCGCAGGTTCCATATAGCGTTGAATTTGCTGCAAAACCTCGCAGTCCATGATGAATTTTTCAGGCGACGCGATCAAGCCACCCTCAAGCCAGCCCGCCGCATGATAGACCATATGTGTGCCCGATTGCACCGCAGCCCAAAGACTGTTCGACGTCTCCCACATCGCTTGTCCATCTGGCACATTGGCCGCACAGACACCGGAGGAGCGCATCGGCAGATCATAGAATCGCGCCATCTGACCCGTCATCTGCGTCGCGCGCATATATTCAGGTGTACCAAACGCAGGCGCGCCGCTTTTCATGTCGACGTTCGAGGTGAACGTGCCAATCACGCAAGGACAACCAGGGTTAATGACCTGCGCGAGAACCACAGCACAGAGCGCTTCTGCCAAGGATTGCGCCACAGCACCGGACATCGTCACAGGGGCCATTGCGCCCGCCAAAGTGAACGGCGTCACCACAAGCGCCTGACCACGACGCGCAAGGCGCATCCAGCCGTCGATCATCGGGTAGTCGTGTTTCAGCGGCGAAGTAGAATTGATATTCGTATACATGCGTGGCTTGGCGTCGAACTCTTCATGGCTCAACCCACCTGCGATGCGCACCATTTCCATGACATCTTCAACGCGCTCTTTGCCCAGACTGTAGGCGTGCATCACTTTGTCGGTGATCGTCAGCTTATCGAACAAGACATCAAGGTGACGTACAGAAGCGTGCACATCCACAGGTTCCACAGGATAGCCGCCCGAGAAGTGGATGCAGTTGAAGTATTGCGTCAACTTCAGAAGGTTCTGACACATCTCACGAGTGCCCGGCACCTTCTTGCCAAGCGCCATATCCCAATAGTTAGGCGGCGATGAAACGTTACCAAAGAGCAGATGCTTGCCACCGACCGTGATTTTATGATTCGGGTTGCGCGGCGTGATATCAAACTGGCTAGGCGCAAGGGCAACTTTTTCCATAACAAAATCACGGCCCATGCGCACGATCTCGCCGTCAATCTCACAACCACCGCTTTTGCGCAGGATTTCAATCGCTTCCGGGTTCAAAAAGGCGATGCCGATCTCTTCCAAAATACGCATGGCACCATCATGGATTGCAGCGATACCGTCTTCGTCCAAAGGTTCCGTCGGGCGATCAACATTTATCGGCAGACGCCAGGGGCTTTGTTCAATCGCAGCACTGCCCCGCCGTGTCGCAGCACCTGCACGTCCGCCACTTCTTTTCCGACGATTATCTGATCCAGCCATAATACCCTCCGCTACTTTAAGAGTATCAAACGCAAGGAAGTGGCAAAGTGACGTTCCAAGAGCGACACAAGCTGTCGTTATTGGTCAGCCTCGAACGGACGCGCGCTTGAGCCATGCGGGCAATTCACCGATATCGTTCAAAACGGCATCCGCTAGCGGCGCGAGATCCGGCGCGCGGGCAACACCAGTGAGAACACCGACCCCTGCCATTCCAGCAGCGCGGGCGGCCTGTAGGTCATGAGTGGAATCCCCGAGCATGACCGTATGAAACGGATCAACATGAACATGGGCGCAAAAGGCGAGCAAAGGTTCTGGATCAGGCTTGGCCCCAAAGCCACTGTCAGAGCCACAGACAAAATCAAACAGATCACTCACACCAGCATTGCCCAGATGCGCCTGAGCAACTGAGTGCGCGTCATTGGTCATAACACCAAGCTTATAACCTGCATCCTTTAATCCTTGCAGGAACGGCGCAAGCTCGACCGCGGGGGCAAGCGGCGCTTTTGCAGCGCTCGCCGCTAACTCTTGTTCGACCACATCAAAGTCTTTGCGCTTCAAAACTTTCGCGATCACGCGCGATATCTCGCGGTTACTGCCCGCGATCACCAATGAATTTGGCAAGAACGCTTGCGCTTGCAGATCAAAACTGAGCGCCTGCGCCAGTTCGTTCAAAACGTCCGCGTCACCACCGCTCAATTTGGGCAAAAATCCAGCAGCCCACACATCCCAAGTTCCACGAAAATCGAAAAGCGTGCCGTCTTTGTCAAACAAGACCGCTTTGATCGTGTCAGAGACGTTGGTCACGTCCAGCTCATTTCTGCGCCACCGGGCATGGCTTGGCGGGCCTCTGCGACACGCTCATAGGGGACCCGCAAAGCGTCGCAGCACGAGATAATCCATTGATCATCCATCATCAAGAAATCAAGCACACAAAGCTGGAATTCTGGGTCCGCAGCGCGTTCGCGAATATCGGATTCACTTGATCCCGTTGCCCCGAGAAACGCGGGCAAGACGTCTTCCGCCTGCCCAACGATCCATCCTAACGCATTCAGCGCAAAAACTTCTGCAGATTCGCGTGACATCGTCATGCTGCTAACTCCCCCAATTGCTTGGGGGAACATTGAGCTAATTCGCGGCTGGCTTCAACGCTCTTTGCGCTTACCGTGCTTTCTGGGGTTATCCAGACGATACTCCAAACGATCGGCATAGGCAGCGCGCTTTTCAACGCTCATTTCGCTAATACGTTCGATAGAAACTTCACGTCCCACCTTCTGGAATTGACCAGCGCGTTCGAACTGCTCTTCCATGATTTTGGCTGCTTTTGCTGCATCGAATGGCTCGGCGCGCACGACTTCAACGAATTCACGATATCCTTTGTCCAACGCTGCGCGTATGTCTTTACGCTTTGGTAAACGCGCGCGCATCTGTTGTTGCATTGCACGCTTGTCATCGCGCTCGAACGCACCGACATACGGCAATGCAGCGTCGCGCATGCCCGATGGTCCCCTGTTAGAAGAACCGCCTTTTGCAATGGCGCCAACAACGGCACCAACCACCAGTAGGTTCAGCGCAAGTGACACACCCAGCAAGATGCGAAACCGCTTAGACGGCTTTGCAGGCTTACTCGCTTCAATCTTTGGATCGCTCATCTCGCTCACCCCTCAAACAATGTAAAATCAAAGCCTTCGCCGTACTCGAGCGCATCAGATAGCGCGCTCGTATCACTGCCAAGCACAGTTCCGAACGGTTCGATCAAACCAGCGGGCGGACTAACCCCGATCCAAAGACCCGTCACTGCGGCCGTTGCAAGCCCTGCAAATGCTGGCCAGCCACCGATGGCGTCACTGAGGCCCATAAAGAAATCCTTGAAGGCATTTTGCTTTGGCATCTCAGTGTGCATGACGCCAAGGGCTGCGGGCTGCATCACCTGTGCATCATCCAAGACGCGCGCCATGAAATCGCTTGAAGGTTCGGGGGACGCATTTTTTGCGGCCTCGAACAGCATCGCGAGATCATCTTTGTCGCTCATATTCTTACTCATGGCGCGTCTCCTTCAAATCCGAGGGCGGACTTGCGCCCCTTTAATATCTGCGTCAGCGCGCGTTTGCCACGCGATGTAACGCTCTCTACCGCCTCAACACTGATCTCCATCCGCTCTGCGATCTGCGGGTTGGGCAATTCTTCTATATGGCGCAACACAACGGCTTCGCGTTGGCGCGCTGGTAGTTCCATCAATGCGCCTTGCAACGCGTCATGGCGCGCGTTGGTCTGCATATCATCCGCAGCGCTGGGGCTGGGATCAACGGGTTCGTCAATCGCATCAAGCGAGGTACCGCGCGCTTTGCGCAAACGATCGGTGCACAGGTTCGCCACAACCCGGTAGAGCCACGTCGTCACTTTCGCCTCGCCCATGCGCCATTCAGGTGCAATTTTCCAGACCCGCATCATCGCGTCTTGGGCCACGTCTTCTGCATCCGCCTGAACACCCAGCATTCGATAGGCCTGATTGTAGGCACGCGGGGCAAGGCGCAGGGTCAAAGCACGCGCAGCGCTCTGATCGCCATTTGCATAAAGCTGCAACAGCGTATCATCGGCTACATCCGAGAGATCATCCAAAGCCATGCTCATGCGCGTCTTTATCGTTCCATTTCGTCAACTTGGGTTTGCCCGCCCCTTTCGGCGCGAGCAACTTGTTTAGCGCAAAGGCTTATTCGCCAGACTTTTGACGCTTGTGCTTGCCGCCACGATGCTCACCGAGTTTGGCAAACTCTTCTTCGGAAAGCGAGCCATTGCCGTCCGCATCAATACGGTCGAACATCTTTGTTTGGCGTTTGCCCATCTTACCAGAGGACATTTCCTCAAAGCTGATCATGCCGTCGTCATTAGCATCGACACGTTTCATCATCTTCGCCGCACGCTTTTCGGCGCGTTTCTTGCCCATCTTACCGAGCTCGTCAGCACTGAGCTGTCCGTCGCCATTGGCATCCATTTGGTCAAAGCGCACGCGCTCGTGGGCTGCCATTTCTTCGCGGGTCAACTCACCGTTGCCGTCTGTGTCAAGTGCGCTGAAAGCCGGACGTTCATGGCGCATCTTGCCACCTTTGCCTTCGCCATCTGTCGCTGCGTACGCTGCAAAACCTGTCGCAATGACCAAACCAGTCAAAGCAATGCGCGCTGTCATATGTGAGATCGTTGTCATTTGGTTAACTCCATTTATGTCTTGGCCGTTCGGCCTTTTTCCACAAGCAGTTCTTGCTTGCTTCAGGGGGTCAAACGGGTCAGCCTGAAACTTCCGTCGCATATTTTCAAACTTTTTTCATTTTTCTTTTGCGCGCACTCACGAGGATAGACCTGCGACGTTAGGAAACACTGTGCGGATGCGCTATATTCATGTCATACAAAGCATCAACACGATGACAGTAACTGAGGTCTTACATGACTACTCAAACCTTCTCGCAAGATGAAGAACGTGCGCTCTGGCCTGCAGTGCGCCGTGGTTGGAAACGTAAATGTCCCAATTGCGGGGAAGGTCCGGTGCTGCACAGCTATCTCAAGATGAACGATACCTGCACGCATTGCACACAGGATTTCACGGCCGCACGCGCGGACGACGGACCGGCCTATCTGACTATTTTGATCGTTGGTCACGTTGCAATTGCTTTGATGCACATCGTGTTTGTGCATTTTCGTCCGGAGCCGATGGTGCTCTTCTCGCTTTTCGCGACAATCGCTATTGTGCTGTCGCTCTATTTGCTCCCTCGGTTCAAAGGGGCCATCGTTGGCTATCAATGGGCCAAACGGATGTTCGGCTTTTCACACGAAGAGCGCGTATGAGCGACCCTGCGCCCATCGACAAAACCGCCATTCGCCATGCTGCGACTGTGATTGTTCTGCGCGACCGTCAAACGGAACCACGCGTTCTTATGGGCCAACGCGGCGCAAAAGCGGCGTTTATGCCAAACAAGTTTGTATTTCCCGGCGGTGCTGTAGATGCGGGTGATGCGCATGTCCCGCTCGCGGGCACGATTAATGACAGTTGCTTGGCAAACCTCACTGAAAAGACCGACGCAGATCGCTCTCACGCGCTTGGTGTCGCGGCTATTCGTGAACTTTGGGAAGAAACGGGTCTTATCCTAGGGTCCAAAGGCAAATGGAACATTGATCCCACCGAGGATTGGAAAGCCTACGCTAAGACGGGTCATGTTCCTGATGCCTCAGCTTTGCAATTTGTGTTTCGCGCCGTCACCCCCCCTGGCCGTCCGCGCCGCTTTGATGCGCGTTTCTTTATGATTGATGCGGATGCGCTCACGGGGGATATCGATGATTTTTCTGGTGCGTCTGACGAGTTGTCCCACTTGCAGTGGATCGCTTTGAAAGACGTGCGGGAATTTGATTTGCCGTTCATCACCGAAGTTGTGCTTGCAGAAATTTCAGGTCGCAGCGCCGATGCCGCGCCGCCCGAAAGCGTGCCGATGTTCTTGAATACCGAGGAAGAAAGCTTGTTCCTGCGCCTGCGTGGCTATGCACAAGACGGCTGATCGCGCTTAACGCGTGACCAGTATCAGCAGCAAAACGCTTGCACTGAGAAAGCCAATGCCAATGCCCTCGCGCGCACTTAAGCGTTCTTTAAACACCAGCACTGAGACCAAAAGCGAAAACAGCAATTCGATTTGTCCAAGTGCGTTTACGTAAGCTGCGGTTTGTAACGTAAACGCGACGAACCAGCCTAAAGAGCCACACAGGCTCATCAAACCGATCCAAACAGCTTTGCGACGTGCAGCCCACACAGCGGTGATTTGGCCCTTTTCGAAGAGACGCAGCCAAAGACCCATAGCAGTAAATTGCATCAAAGTTACCGCCGACAACGTCACCGCAGCGCGCAAAAACGGAGCATCAGCGCCAACGTCGAGGGTGGCGGCGCGGTAGGTGACGCCAGAAATCGCGAACATCAACCCCGACGCCAAGCCAAGCCCCGCCGCGCGCGTAAAGATGCGCTCTTTCAAGCTGCCTTGCGCCTCTGGCGTCGACGAGAGCAGCAAAACACCGGTCAAACCCACCAAGATCGCCACAAATCCAAGGCTCGAAACCCCCTCGCCCAGCACGATGAAACCAACCAGCGCGGACAAGATGACTTCGGTTTTCTTGAACGTAATCCCAACAGCAAAGTTGCGCGCGCGAAACAGCGCGACAACGCAGACAGTCGCCAATATTTGTGCCAACCCACCAATCGCGCCCATAATCCAAAAGCGCGCCGTGATGTTGGGAAACTCTGTGCCGCTCATCATGAACCAAGCCACGACAAGCACGGCCAACAAAGGTGCCGAATAAGCAAACCGCGCAAATGTCGCACCGCCTGTGCTCAGCGCCCCCATGCTCAACTGCTTTTGCAGCATAAAACGCAAGGTCTGAAAAATAGTGGCGGTTATTGTGGCAAAGATCCAAAGTTCCATAGGCTTGCCAATGTCCTAGCTTTGATCCAAAGACCAGAGCGGATGCGCGACAGGCTCTTTGGATTTGAAAAAATACTGGCGGATCACCTCTGCATAAGAGCGATAGCGATACCCTTCATTCACAGCCAGATAGCGCTCTTTCGCGCTCTCGTAGAGTGCGGGCAATTCGTACCAAGCCACATCTGGATGCATATGGTGCACAGAGTGGAAGTTGTTGTTCAGAAACAAAAACGCAAGGATGCCTCGGTCTTCGATAATCACCGTACGGCCCCGGCTCACCTCATGGGCGCGATGCTCCAAGTAGGTTCGGATCTTAAGGATCGACAGGCCGAAATACACAGCTATCAAGTAAGCCCATACGGGCATACTGCTCACAGACATGATCCACCAAATTGGCAAAGCAGCCGCAGGCAAATGCCAGAGCCAACTCACCAAAACGCGCAGGTCACCTTTTTTAATCAGCCGCCAATCTGCACGCATAAAGAAATACTGCCCGATCAATGGGCCAAGCGTGACGCGCCCGAACATCGTGTTGTTGAAGCGTAGCAAAGTCTGCTCGATGCCTTCCAGCGTCTCCCAGACTTTCGGATCCAGATAGCAACTTTCAGGATCATCATAAGGATCGGTCAGACGACTATCGACGTGATGCGCAAGGTGCGTGTCGCGAAAACGCATGTAGGGGATGGTAAAACTGAGTGCGGGGAAAACCAATGCAGCGTTCAAGTGTTTGTTTTTGAACGGATGTCCATGCATCATTTCATGGGTTAGCGACGAATGCAGGGCATTGGCGAGCGTCATCAACACAATCGCTAGAAGCAAAGATATTGGCGCAATCCAAACTGTTGCAAGCACGAAAAGCCCATAACACAGGAACAGCGTCGCCCAAGTGGGCCACTGAAAACGCCTGTGTCTTGCATCGTTACTCACACATAGTCCCCTCACATAGCCATGGTTTGATAAACGGCCGACACTTCCGCGCGAATGATCCGTGCGATCATAGCGCAATCGGCGACGCTAAAGGTCAAAGGCAAACGCATATCAACAATGCCGCGCAGTATTTCGTCTGTCGCAGGCATCGCTTCGCTTGGAGCATACCGCCAGCTGTCATAGCGCGAGGTAAAGGCTACAGGTTCCGCGCCGCCAAACCACTTCAGTTCTACACCGCGCGCTGCGCAACGTGCAATCGCATCGTTCACGGCCACACCGCTCCACCCCTCCAGCAAAAACTGGATTGAGGACCCCACATAAGTTTCTTTCTCGTGCCGCTGAACGACTGTCAGACCCGGCGTGTCTTTCAACCCGTCCTCGACAGCAACATAGCGATCATTCCAGCGCTGCACTTGAGTATCCAAGTCTGCCAGCTGCGGCCGCAGGATTGCCGCGCGCAAATGATCCATTCGCCCTGATATATTAGGCGTTTCGTACTTAATCTGCGCAAACGCCTCTTTCGGCGGTCCTGCCAGATGACGCTCAAACAGCATGTAGCTGCCAGACAGCATGATCGCGCGTGCCATCAGTTCATCATCGTCGCTGACCAGCAAACCGCCCTCGCCCGAGTTCACATGCTTATAGGTCTGGCACGAATAACAGCCCATGACACCGTGACGACCAGAATACATATCGCCCCATTTCGCACCCATCGTATGCGCACAATCTTCGATCACTGTAATATTTGCAGCGTTACAAATCGCCATCAGACGATCCATATCGCACATATGGCCGCGCATGTGGCTGAGCATCAGAACGTCGGCTTGATCGGCTTTCGCCTCCAGATCATCAAGATCAATCGTTAAATCACGAGAAACGCCAACGAAAATGGGTACGCCACCGACAGACGCAATCGCCCCAGGCACGGGGGCCAATGTGAAGGCGTTGGTCAGCACTTTGTCGCCCGCTTTAATGCCAACCGAGCGCAAAGCCGTCGCCATCGCATAGCCGCCGGACGCAACCGCAAGACAATACTTCGATCCAACTGAGGCTGCGAATTCTTGTTCTAGCAGTGCGGTCTCGCCGTGCTCACCTTCAGCGACGTTATAGCGGTGAAGTCGCCCCGATTGCAGAACGCGCATTGCGGCTTGGATCCCTGCGTCAGGGATCGGTTCTTGCTGGGTAAAGCTTCCTGTAAAGACCTCATTCATCTTAATGTCCTAGCAACTGCGCCGCGATAGCAGGCAAATCTTCATAACGATCAAGCAGCGCATCCGGCTGCAATGCGCGAACATCCGCTTGTCCAGCACCTGCACCGGGGCCAAATGTGACCAGCACACTTGGGACACATGCGGCGCGCGCAGTGTTGTGATCCGTGATCGTATCCCCGATCAAGCAAGAGCGTTTGCTATCGCCACCCGCACGGCGCACCGCCTCAAAAAACGGTTCGGGATCGGGCTTGCGCACAGGCAAGGTATCCGCGCCAATCAGCGACGCAAATGCATCGCGCACACCAAGTTTCGTCATCAACAACTCTGCGAGATATTCGGGTTTGTTGGTACAAATGCCCACCGCAAACCCGTCGCTGCGCAATTGTTCAATCGCGTCCATAGTGCCGGGATAAAGCTGCGTATGCACATCAATCGCTTGCTCATAGGCGCGCAGCAACGGTTGGTACTGCGCATCCAAGACTGCTTTATCCGCGGCTTGCCCCGTTTCACGTTCAATCCCCAGCGAAAGCATCGCACGCCCACCGCGCAAAGCCACTCCAGCATCCGTTTCAGGGCGCAAACGCACTGCCATGCCCATATCAGCAAAGCAGCAATTCGCCGCCGCGAGCAAATCGCCACTGGTGTCGGCAAGCGTTCCATCGAGATCAAAAATGACTGTGCGCATGAAAATCCTTAGCAATCATAACGCGCTGACATGAGCGAAGCGCGTGTTATACACCGCAATCTAGTGTGAACGAACACGGCTTGCGGAGTTTCAAAGTTTAGGTAGAACGGGCGTTAATAAATTGCAAAGAGATTTACCCAAAATGAGCATTGCTCTAATTATCCTTGCCGCTGGCAAGGGCACGCGAATGAAATCTGATTTACCAAAGGTTTTGCACGAAATCGCAGGCGCTCCGATGTTGGTGCACGCCATGAAAAGTGGTGCGACCTTGCAGCCTGAAAAAACTATTGTCGTCGCAGGCCACGGTGCGGAACATGTGAGCAAAGCTACAGAAGCGTATGACGAGACGGCTGAGGTCGTATTACAGACCGAACAGCTCGGAACGGCACACGCCGTTGGGCAGGCCAAGGCGACGCTCGCTGGCTTTGCAGGCGACGCATTGGTACTTTACGGTGATACGCCGTTCATCAGCCCCGACACGCTCGAGCGGATAATCGCTGCGCGCGAAGGTCATGACGTTATTGTGCTCGGGTTTGAGGCCGCTGATCCGGGTCGATATGGACGCCTTGTGATGGACGGCGATAGCCTCTCCAAGATTGTGGAATTCAAAGATGCAACCGATGCAGAACGTGCGATAACGCTTTGCAATAGCGGTGTAATTTGCGCGAAATCTGATGTGTTGTTCGATCTGATCGATGCGGTTGGCAACGACAACGTCTCAGGTGAATACTACCTTACCGATATCGTCGAGATCGCCCAGAGCAAAGGCCTCAGCGCCACCTCGGTAACTTGTGACGAGAGCGAAACACTTGGCGTGAACTCGCGCGTGCAGCTTGCCGAAGCAGATGCGATTTTCCAAGCCAAAACCCGCCTCGCGCTTATGGAGGCCGGCGTCACACTACACGCCCCTGAAACGGTATATCTGTCGCACGACACCCACATTGGTCCAGACACCATCGTAGAGCCAAACGTTGTTTTCGGCCCCGCTGTTACGGTCGAAAACGGCGCACATATACGCGCATTCAGTCACTTAGAGGGCTGTCATGTCAGTCGCGGCGCTGTTGTGGGGCCCTACGCCCGTCTACGTCCGGGAACGGAACTCGCCGAGTTCACCAAAGTGGGTAATTTCGTAGAGCTTAAGAATGCGGTTGTCGATGAAGGTGCAAAAGTGAATCACCTGTCCTACGTCGGTGATGCACATGTTGGCGCACGCGCAAATATCGGCGCGGGCACGATCACCTGTAATTATGATGGCGTGATGAAACATCACACCGAGATTGGTGCAGATAGCTTTATCGGCTCGAACACATTGCTCGTGGCACCCGTCTCAGTCGGGGCAAATGCGATGACAGGTAGCGGTACTGTACTGACGCAAGACGTTCCGGACGACGCCCTTGCAATCGCGCGTGCGCGCCAAGTGAACAAACCGGGCCTCGCGGTCAAATTGTTCGATATGTTGAAGAAAAAGAAAGCTAACAAGCAAAAAGGAGAGGCATAATGTGCGGAATTATAGGGGTCCTTGGCCAGCACGAAGTTGCGCCAACACTCGTTGAAGCGCTGAAACGCCTCGAATATCGCGGTTATGATAGCGCCGGTATTGCGACTGTGAACAACGGCGTTCTTGAGCGTCGTCGCGCAGTTGGAAAACTGGTGAACCTTTCTGATTTGTTGGTCCATCAGCCGCTCGCGGGCAAGTCTGGCATCGGCCACACCCGCTGGGCGACCCACGGTGCGCCGACAACCGATAATGCCCATCCGCATCAGGCGGGCCCTGTTGCAGTTGTGCACAATGGCATCATCGAGAACTTTCGCGAATTGCGTAAAGAACTTGCAGATCACGGCATTAACTTCGTGACCGAGACCGATACAGAAACCGTCGCCTTGCTCACACAGCACTACATGCTGCAAGGAATGAGCCCGACCGAAGCCGCTGAGAAAACCATCTCTCGCCTTGATGGCGCGTTCGCTTTAGCGTTCTTGTTTGAAGGCGAAACAGACCTGATGATCGCAGCGCGCAAGGGTTCGCCCCTTGCGATCGGGCATGGTGCTGATGAGATGTATATTGGCTCGGACGCCATCGCCCTCGCCCCTTTAACCAATCGGATCACATACTTGGAAGAAGGCGACCGCGCAGTTCTGACCCGCAATAGCCTAAACATTTGGGACGCTGAAGGTCACCAAGTCGGACGTGAGATGCGCGTGATCGAGATTGATACCGCGAAAGTCGATAAGGCTGGTTTTGATCACTACATGGCCAAAGAAATCGCAGAGCAGCCCGGCGTTGTTGGTGCGGCTGTGAACAGCTACCTGCCCGCTGGCGGTGATCTGGTTGAGTTGCCTGGTGGCAACATAGACTTCACCAAAATCGAGCGCATGACAATGGTTGCATGCGGCACTGCCTTTTATGCCTGCCTTACTGCCAAGTATTGGTTTGAAAAGCTCGCGCGCATTCCTGTCGAGGTCGATGTGGCATCCGAGTTCCGCTACCGCGAACCGCCGATCCCTGCACAAACAGCGGCCCTTTTCGTGAGCCAATCTGGCGAGACGGCAGACACGCTCGCGGCACTACGCTATTGCGCGGGAAAAGCTGACAAGATCCTGTCAGTCACCAACGTTGCTGAAAGTTCTATCGCGCGCGAAAGCGACCAAACCTACCCGATTTTTGCAGGTGTAGAGATTGGCGTTGCCTCCACCAAAGCCTTCACATGTCAGCTTACGGTCTTGCTTTCGTTAGCGCTTAAAGCGGCACGTGATCGTGGCACAATGTCGGAGCAAGAGCTGACAGACGCAGCCGCTGCAATGCGCTCGGTTCCAGGCCTTCTTAACGTTGCACTCGAGCAAACGGACGTGATCAAGGCCCATGCGCGCAAGCTCTCTGAAGCGCGCGACATCCTGTTTTTGGGTCGTGGCTTGATGTACCCTCTCGCTCATGAAGGTGCACTTAAACTAAAAGAAATCAGCTACATACACGCCGAAGGTTATGCGTCAGGTGAACTTAAGCACGGACCCATCGCTCTGATTGACAAAAAGGTGCCCGTTGTCATTTTGGCGCCTTCAGATGATCTTTATGACAAGTCGATCTCTAACATGCAGGAAGTTATGGCGCGCTCGGGCAAAGTGCTTTTAATCTCTGATCGCAAAGGCTTGGACCACGCAGGTGATGTGTGGGGGCAGATCGCGATGCCAGAGTGCCATCCGCTCGTCAGCCCGATTATCTACTCGATCCCAGCACAACTTCTCGCGTATCACACAGCGGTCGCAAAAGGCACGGATGTCGATCAACCACGTAACCTTGCAAAGTCTGTTACGGTCGAATGACCCTCGACGATGCAATGGCAGCTTTGCGCGAGCGGATTGAGCCCGGTCGCGCTGAGGATATGGCGAAATACCATAAAGCGTCGCGCGAATATTTAGGAATTTCAAACCCTGATTTGAACGAGCTGACAAAAGAGTGGCGCGTCGAATGTGATGTCGATACGCGGGTTCGCCTTGCGTCCGAGCTTTGGGAAACCGATATTTTTGAAGCACGTTTGGCAGCATCAAAACTTCTCACTCAAGCCCGCCTTCGCCCGGACGATACGGCATGGGAGCTGATCAAAAGTTGGGCCCCTGATTTCGACAGTTGGGCGATTGCTGATCATGTTTGTATGGCAGGTCAAAAGCGCCTAATTGCAGATCCGTCCCGTCTTGATGAGATTGAAGCTTGGACCACCTCTGATCATATGTGGACGCGGCGGGCGGCTTTGGTCATCACATTGCCTTGGACCAAGCAGAACAATCCTAAGCCCGCTGAGCTAGAAGCGCGCGACCGGATATTGGGTTGGGCCGCATCCTACGTGAGCGATCCTCAATGGTTCATCCAGAAATCAATCTCGTGGTGGCTGCGCGATCTTAGCAAACATGATGCACCGCGCGTTCGGGCATTTTTGGCTGAACATGGCGATGCAATGAAACCTTTCGCGCGCAAAGATGCTGCGCGCAAATTGCCCGCGCTTGAGAGTTAGGCGCTTTTAACCGCCTGAAAAGACTTCAACCTCGGGAAGTTCCGTCAGCGGTGCCTCAATAATGCGGAACGCTGCAAGCGACAGACGGCTGCCCGCCGAGCTCTCCCCTTCGATAGGGATCAGATCGACTTGAACAGATTTTCCGCTACCAGGATAGACGACGCGCCCTTTGCCCGCAGACTTGACCAAAGGCGTCTTGATCCAGAATCCCGCCTGCGTCGGATCGCCGAGTGAGGCAACAGTCAAACCCAGCTTTGCCTCTACGGCTGCTGCTGGCACTGCCGCAGCTTCTTGGCGTTCTTCGGCGGTCGTAACGTCGAATTCCTCGACAGTCCGCGCCGCTTTCGGCACGACGCGCCCCAGACCTGCAGGGCGCAGTTTTGGACGAATAAGATCAGAGTTCGGGACAACAGCGTCCACCACAGGAGCCTCTTGAGGCGTTTGTGGGGCCTGTGCGCAAGCTGCCAGCGCCAAAAGCGCTGCGCAAAGGGATATACGAGTCATACTGCCATGATTAAGCCCTGTACCGCGGAACGCAACATCGTGTTCGTCCTTGCGCGAAAGTCCTCTTGCAGGCGTACCCCGTGCGCACTAACTCTAATGCATGAACGCACCTTTGATTGACCCTTTCGCCCGCGCTATCACATATTTGCGCGTCTCAGTGACAGATCGCTGCGATTTCCGCTGTGTTTATTGCATGAGCGAGAATATGCAGTTTCTTCCTAAGAAAGAGTTACTGACGCTCGAAGAATTAGATCGCATGTGTTCGACTTTTGTCGATCTGGGTGTGAAAAAGCTACGAATTACCGGTGGTGAACCGCTGGTGCGTCGCGACATCATGACATTCTTTCAAAGCATGAGCCGCCATCTGGAAAGCGGAGCGTTGGAAGAGTTAACGCTGACGACAAACGGCAGCCAGCTCGCGCGGTTTGCGCAACCGCTTTATGATGCAGGCGTACGGCGCGTGAACATTTCGCTTGATACGCTGGATGAAGAGAAATTCGCGCGCGTGACCCGTTGGGGGCGTTTGGCACAGGTTCTCAAAGGTGTTGATGCGGCCCAAGCAGCGGGTTTGAAAGTGAAAATCAATGCAGTCGCTTTGAAAGACTTCAATGAAGACGAGCTGATCACGATGACCCAGTGGTGTGCGAGCCGCGACATTGCGCTGACCTGGATTGAAGTCATGCCGATGGGGGATCTCGGGAATGAGGACCGCGTGGGGCAGTATTGGTCGCTCAAAGATCTCCGTCACCAATTGGCACAGCATTACACCCTAACAGAGCTAAGCGAGCGTACAGGCGGCCCTGCGCGCTACGTACGTTTAGAAGAAACGGGCCAAAAGATCGGCTTTATCACGCCCCTTACCCATAATTTCTGTGAAAGCTGCAATCGTGTGCGTTTGACTTGCAC
This sequence comes from Planktotalea frisia, assembly GCF_001890925.1. Lineage (GTDB taxonomy): Bacteria > Pseudomonadota > Alphaproteobacteria > Rhodobacterales > Rhodobacteraceae > Planktotalea > Planktotalea frisia. Next base: position 7,004 of record NZ_MLCB01000176.1, on the reverse strand, counting down.
GGGTGAGTTGTATCTCTGCCTCGGCCAAGAGGATATGGCCGATCTGCGCGCTCCTTTGCGCAATAACCCGAAAGATGACGCGCCCCTGCAAGAGGCTATTCACAAAGCGATTGGCCTCAAACCCAAAGGGCATGACTTTGACTATTCGCGCCAAAAAGCGGATGGCCAAGTGACACGGCACATGAGTCACACGGGCGGCTAAACTGGCTACTGCGCGCTTGCGCACAAAGTCTGACCGTTTGTGCAGTATTGTGCGACAGCATTGCCAGCACTATTTCTCTGTCAAACAACGACAGGAGGGCATCATGTCCGTCAGTTCAAAATTCGAAACGTCCAACGCCACGCCAACACTCGAAGGCGCAGGCGTTCATCTGCACCGCGCCTTTGGCTTTCAGGATCCTACAGAGCTTGATCCTTTCTTGCTCTTCGATGACTTCCGTGGCGAAAGCCCTGATAAATTTGAAAAAGGGTTCCCGTGGCATCCTCATCGCGGCATTGAGACGATCACATATGTCTTGAACGGCACCGTCGATCATGGTGATAGCCTTGGCAACACAGGTTCGCTTGGCGCAGGCGACGTGCAATGGATGACCGCAGGCTCGGGCATCATGCATCAAGAAATGCCGCATGGAAACGCGCACGGGCAAATGCACGGCTTCCAGCTTTGGGCGAACTTGCCGTCTGCCTTGAAAATGACCGCGCCCCGTTACCAAGATGTTGAAGCGAAAGAGATTCCTGAAATCGTTGATGACGACGGAACCCATGTCAAAGTCATCGTCGGCGATTTTTGGGGCAAAACCGGGCCTGTAGATGGGATCGCCGCGGATCCGCAGTATTTGGACGTTTATGTCCCTGCTGGCGTGAAAAAAACCTTCAAACTCAGCCATCACCGCCGCGCATTCGCTTATGTCTTTGAAGGCAGCGCGGCTTTTGTCGACGGCTCTACGCCAACGGGCGTGCTTTTGGAAAAGGAAGTCGGCGGCGAAGAGGTCAACATTCGCGACATGTCCGGCAATCGCACGCTTGTTCGTTTTGGGGCATCCGAAGAGGTCGCGGTTCAAGCTGGTGAGGAAGGCGTGCGGTTTTTGTTAATCTCAGGACAACCTTTGCAGGAACCTGTCGCATGGCACGGACCCATCGTAATGAATACACGCGAAGAACTGATGCAGGCTGTCAAAGATCTGCGCAACGGTACATTCATCAAACCTGCGCACTAGCTTTTAGCGGGCGACGGATTTTCGCACCATGTGCCAATACACATCCTCAACTTCGGCGCGGCTTAATGCGCCGGAGTCGCGATACCAGGTGGTCACCCCTGTGAGCATTGCAATCACCGCGCGCGTCGCCACGCCTAAATCGGCGATAACAAAATCCCCAGCATCCACCCCTGCGTTTAAAATATCTTTGAGTTCTTGCTCATAGGCGCGTCGCAATGCTTCAATTTGCTCGAAATGCGGCTCGGTCAGATTGCGCAATTCCATATACGCAATGAATACAGCGTCAGGACGGTCCAAGTGAAAGCGGATGTGAAACCGCGCAAACTCTTCCAAGGCATGAACCGCGCTTTCGGCTTCATTCGGCCCAACCTGTGCGCGCCGCGCGTTCAAAAGATCCTCCATATGCTGCCGCATCAAATCAAACAGGAGAGTTTGTTTGTCAGGTGTATAATTATAGAGTGCCCCCGCTTGCACGCCGACCTGAGCCGCAATTTGGCGCATGGAAACAGCAGCATAGCCATGCTGCGCAAACAAAGACTGCGCTGCTGCGCGAATTTTTGGCCCTGTCGAGCTTGAGTGGGAACCTTGTGTACGTGCCATACCAGTCACGTTAACTGAACATATGTTCAGAAAAAACCCAAAATTCGGTTTCCCTTGCCTCGCGTTACGCACTGGGTCACAAGTGCCAAAAGACATAGGATCGCACACGCCTCATGAGTTTTTCTGTTAAACCGACACCTCTGTTGATCATTGCACTTTGCACGGCTCTTGCTGCCTGCGCTGATCTGCCAGAACTCGAAGTATCAGAGGCGGAATTTGACAGCGACACCCCTTATCCTGAGTTTGTCCCGCTCGATGTGCTTTTGAAAGAACCCGAAGCCACGATCACCGATGAAACCCAAGACGATCTCGACACACGTCGTGAAGATCTGCTCAGCACGCCATTAACAGACACTGACGACGAAGATGACGCGCTCCAAAAACGCATTGATGCGCTGCGCAAACGTCAACAAGAGTTGAGCAAAACACCCTCTGCCAGCACGCAAACCGTTGAAGAAAGCGCTGAGCAAAGCATCGAAGACAGGCTACGCGACCGCCTTGAAAACGGGATCAAGCCGCCAACGCCCAGCGAATAAAACGCGAATAATTGCGAGCTGGGTGAAAGCTTGATTGCACAGCAGAGCACGCAGCAGTAAAGCAAAAGCTACACAGTTTGACGCCTTAGGAGCCCTGATCATGAGCGAAAATACTCCCCTCCGTCTTGGAATTGCAGGTTTGGGCACGGTCGGAACAGGCGTTGTCAAAATCATACGCCAGCAAGCAGCTTTACTCAGCGCGCGCGCAGGTCGTGACGTTGTTATCACAGCCGTCAGCGCGCGCGACCAATCGCGCGACCGCGGCGTGTCACTCACTGGATATGCTTGGGAAACCGATGCCGTTGCTTTGGCAAAACGCGATGATGTGGATGTGTTCGTTGAACTCATCGGTGGTGATACTGGCGTTGCCAAAGACGCAGTCGAAGCCGCCTTGGCGCTTGGGAAAGATGTGGTCACAGCCAACAAAGCTCTGCTCGCGCACCACGGCCAATCGCTGGCCGAAATGGCCGAAAACAACGGCAGCGTTATACGGTATGAGGCGGCTGTTGCAGGCGGTATTCCTGTGATAAAATCCTTGCTTGAAGGGCTTGCAGGCAATGAAATCACCCGCGTTATGGGCGTGATGAACGGCACTTGTAACTACATCCTCACCAACATGGAAAAGTCGGGCCGCGGCTACAACGCGCTCTTTGATGAATGCGCCGAGCTTGGCTACCTTGAGGCGGATCCAAACCTCGACGTAGGCGGCATCGACGCAGGACACAAATTGGCGCTGCTCGCCTCCATCGCTTTTGGCACTCAGGTTGATTTTGATGCGGTCGAACTCGAAGGCATCCAGCGCATCGAGTTGCAAGACATCAAACACGCCGCCGAGATGGGCTTTCGCATCAAACTTCTTGGTGTGACCCAAATGACTGGTCGCGGGCTCGAGCAACGTATGACGCCATGCCTCGTTCCAGCAGAGTCTCCACTTGGCCAGCTTGAGGGCGGTACCAATATGGTGGTGATTGAGGGCAACCATGTGGAGCAAGTCGTCCTACGCGGTCCCGGTGCTGGCATGGGGCCAACCGCAAGTGCTGTCATGGGCGACGTCATGGACATCGCGCGAGGTATACGCATACCAACCTTCGGCGTTCCAGCTGCAAAACTCCAAAAAGCAACGTCAGCCAAAGCCGCCAGCCCCGCGCCTTTCTACCTGCGCGTAGGCTTGCACGACAAACCTGGTGCTATGGCAAAGATCGCCACCATCCTCGGCGAAGCAGGCATTTCCATCGACCGGATGCGACAACTGAGCCATGCCGATGAAACGGCTCCTGTGCTGATCGTCACCCACAAATGCATGCGCCAAAGCCTCGATGAAGCCCTTCATACCATCGCGCAAAGTAAAGTGGTTGCAACCGCACCCGTCGCGCTGCGCATCGAGAACCTTTAAATCTTCCCCTCTTTATAAATATCCCGGGGGATTCGATCTTTGATCGGATGGGGGCTGGCCCCCCACTTTTCTTGCGCTCTTTCCTGTGCCTTGAATTATTCCCAAGGCTAGGCCACTCTCGTTTTGACACCTAAGGACTTTTCATATGACCCAGCCCGTCGATTTTAACGACCGCATGCTCTCTCTCGGGCTTGCACGCGTCGCCGAACAAGCCGCTATCGCATCTGCGAGCCTTATCGGGCGTGGCGATGAGAAAGCAGCGGATCAAGCCGCCGTCAACGCGATGCGCGAGCAGCTCAACCTCCTCGATATCGCAGGCACTGTCGTTATCGGCGAAGGAGAGCGCGACGAAGCGCCAATGCTCTACATTGGCGAGGAAGTCGGCACAGGATCTGGCCCCGCAGTTGACATCGCACTTGACCCGCTTGAGGGCACAACCCTGACCGCGAAAGACATGCCAAACGCGCTAACGGTGATCGCCATGGGCCCACGCGGTTCGATGTTGCACGCGCCCGAAGTCTATATGGACAAGCTCGCGATTGGCCCCGGTTTTGGCGAGGGCATAGTGACCCTCGACATGCCCTACGCGACCCGAGTCTCTGCTCTGGCCACTGAAAAGGGCTGCGCGCCGAGCGACATCACTGTTTGCATGCTGGAACGCCCGCGCCACGAGGAAATGATCGCTGAAGTCCGCTCTACCGGCGCTTCGATCCGCCTGATCACTGATGGGGATGTGGCTGGTGTGATGCACTGCGCGGAACCTGATCTCACAGGGATCGATATGTATATGGGCACGGGCGGTGCGCCCGAAGGCGTGCTCGCGGCCTCTGCTTTGAAGTGCATGGGAGGCCAAATGGTTGGCCGTCTCGTGTTTCGCAACGATGATGAACGTCGCCGCGCAAGTAACGCTGGCATCGACGATCTTGACCGTATCTACACACGCGATGACATGGTGACCCAAGACGTTATCTTCGCCTCGACTGGTGTCACTGGCGGCACACTGCTCCCCGCGATCAAACGCGAAGTTGGCTACATCACGACAGAGACGCTCTTGATGCGCTCCAAAACAGGTTCGGTGCGGCGCATGACCTACCGCCTTCCCGTGAAAGGTTAACGCATGGGGGCGTTCCTCATGGTGGAGCGCTCTTTAACAGGGCGACGTTGGGTCGGCCTAGACATCGAAGTCGCGCGCCAAGCCGAAGCGATGGCGCAGGCTACTGGGCTGCCTGCACCCATCTGCAATGTCCTCGCGCGGAGGGCTGTCAGGCCCGAGGAGGCCGCAGATTTCCTAGCGCCGACACTCAAAAACTTGCTCCCTGATCCGCGCTCGCTGCGCGATATGGAAAAGGCGACGACACGTATCCTTGCCGCCGTCAAAGCGCGCCAAAAGATTGCGATATTCGCAGATTACGACGTTGATGGCGGCACCTCTGCTGCGCTGATCATCGACTGGCTGCGCCATTTCGACCAAAGCGCGACGCTCTACATCCCTGACCGCATCGACGAAGGCTACGGCCCAAATGACGAGGCGATGGCGATGCTTGCCGCTGCGCATGACCTGATCATCTGCGTGGATTGCGGCACCCTCAGCCATGGACCGATCGAAGCTGCCAAAGGTGCGGATGTGGTCGTGCTCGATCACCATTTGGGCGGCGAAACACTTCCTCCCGCTTATGCGGTCGTGAACCCCAACCGCGCGGATGAAACAGGCGATCTTGCCCATCTTTGTGCCGCGGGGGTGGTGTTCTTGATGCTTGTTGAAGCAGGCCGACAACTGCGGATCGACAACGAAACCGGCCCTAACCTATTGAACATGCTTGATCTTGTCGCACTCGGCACAGTCGCTGACGTTGCCCCCCTTATCGGTGTGAACCGTGCGCTTGTGCGCCAAGGGCTCACCGTTATGGCACGTCGCGAACGTGTTGGGATCACAGCCCTTGCCGATGTCTCGCGCATGGATACTGCCCCTTCATCTTATCACCTTGGCTTTCTCCTTGGCCCACGCGTCAACGCAGGGGGGCGCATAGGCAAAGCGGATCTCGGCGCGCGCCTTCTCGCCACTCGCGACCCGCATGAAGCCAAAGCGATGGCCGAACGCCTCGACATGCTCAACACAGAGCGCCGCGAGATAGAAAACAATGTGCGCGCGGCGGCACTTGATCAGGCTGAGGAACGCGGCTTTGACGCGCCGCTCGTTTGGGCTGCGGGTGAAGGCTGGCACGCAGGTGTCGTGGGCATCGTGGCCTCCCGCCTCAAAGACGCCGCGCATCGCCCCGCGATTGTGATCGGCTTTGACGGCGATTCTGGCAAAGGCTCTGGGCGCTCCATCAGTGGCGTTGATCTGGGGGCCTCTATCCAAAAACTCGCCCATGAAGGTCTCATTGAAAAAGGCGGTGGGCATAAGATGGCCGCAGGCCTGTCCCTAAGTCGCGCGCAACTCGAACCGGCGATGGCGCGGCTTTCAGAGTTAATGGCAAAACAAGGCGCAGGCGACGCTGGACCGTCCGATTTACGTCTCGATGGAATGCTCATGCCAGGTGCCGCGCAAATCGAATTGATCGAACAACTAGAACAAGCAGGCCCCTTCGGTGCTGGAGCCCCTGCCCCGCGCTTTGCGTTTCCCGATGTGGAAATCAAATTCGCCAAACGCGTTGGCGAGACCCATCTCAAGATCAGTTTTACCGACGGGCTAGGCACGCGCATCGATGCGATTTGCTTTGGCGCGATGGATACGCCCCTGGGCCCTGCCCTAGAGAATCACGGCGGCAAACGTTTCCACCTTGCAGGGCGTCTCGAGGTCAATTCATGGGGGGGCCGTCAAAGCCCGCAGCTGCGTCTCGAAGACGCCGCACCCGCTTAAAATCAGCCTCAAAAACTTCTGTTCAAAAAGCTTATTTTTGCACTTGCGCGGCAAAGCGTCTTTGCCTAGAAGTCCCCTCACGCCACAGTGCGTCCCGTTCGTCTATCGGTTAGGACGCCAGGTTTTCAACCTGGAAAGAGGGGTTCGATTCCCCTACGGGATGCCAGTGGCGTCTTAGACCTTATTTATATAAGAATTAGAGTTATTTTTCTCAGCAATTTCCCGTAGGTTTTTCCCGTAGGTTTTCCCACACAGCGACAGTGTATAATTACACAGCGAAGACCGATCCATTCCATCGCCCCGTATCAGGTCCACAAACTAAACAACGGTTAGAATGAACTGTGAGCTATGACTGAATCTGGTGTTTGGGCGGTTTGAAGGTTGGCGGCGTATCTGGT
>NZ_MLCB01000175.1 GCF_001890925.1 Planktotalea frisia | reverse complement strand
CCCCAAATGTCATCGCCACCGCCACCGCCGCCTACGCGGCCGACGCCGCCGGCGATGACATTTGGGGGCAAATCCAGGACGATGCCGTGTTGATTGAAAGCGGTGAAGATCTTTCAAACAAAGGGCTTTGGTCGCCGACGCCACCTGATTGGTTCCGAGTTGACGAGGTTCCGATGTTAGACGCTTGGCAAGACGAACCCGAAACTTGGGGGTTCTGGGCGCGTTGGTGGAATTATTCGCAAGTTGGAAAACCCTTGGATTGGGCGCTTCAAGAAAAGGTTGCGCTGATTGCGGATGAAGATTGGGAGCAGGTGCCAGAGCATGTTGCTGGGGTTATTGCTGGGATTGAGGAAGCGCATCTAGCGGAACACACCAAGCTTGGTGAAACCCTCACGTTCAACCCCGAAACGGGTAACCTGCGTTTAGACGATGATGGGGCAAACAACGTTGATCGCCTTCAATCGTGCGTTCTTAAACTGAAAGAAATTGATGCGCTTGTTCAGCAATTTGACAACTATAAGGGCATGCTGCGCGCAGAGGTTTTCTTGATCCAGCGCGCGATTGAGTATCATCCAGACAATCCCGTCATTTTGCATCACAACGCCAAAGCTGCACGAGAGATATTGGCTGGCAATATCGCGAACGGAAACTGCCCTAGTTTTGAGCAAGAACCCGTATTGGGATTGATCGACACGACCTTGCTGGATGTGCAATCGACTTTGGCCAATGAACCGAGCGTAATCGAGGCGAATGGCGCGCGCGCGGACATGACGAAAGTGATTGAATCAAAGGAAGTGCAGGCGCTTGTTCGGCCTGTTGCCTAGGAAATATCGGACATTTCCGAAGACCGTTTGAAAGTGGAACTACTGGAGGATGGGCAGATTATTTCTGATCCCAGCAATCCTAGAGCACTTCGTGAAGCAGCTGCCGAAGCATTTTCCAGCCGCATCGTTCGTCTTTGGATTGCTGCGCGTTACGCAACATTCAAAGGGGCGTTGGATGAAACGTATGATGTCGCCAAAAAAGTTGGAGTGGTGACTGCGAGTGTTTCGGGCGTTGGTACTGCAGGTTATGTTGTTTGGAGTAAGGTCGCCGGTTCTCCAAACATTGCTGAGTTGATTCAAAAAGTAATCGCGTTGATGTAATTGATTAGCCTTTGCGGCGGATCGTAGGCATGCCTAAAGTGCTATTCAGCCTTGAGTTTTCAAGCTCAAACCTTGCATTTCCTTAATAAACCCCCACATCCCATCCATGAACAGAAGAGACTTTACGCGCGGCCTCGCGTCATTTGGCCTGATCCCGGCCGTCCCGCTACCAAGCCTTGCTGCAAGCGCGACCAAGACTGTTGCCGCCGCGAGTGCAGAGCATATGTATTTCATGGGGTGGTATACCGCGCGGCTGAACAAGACGTGTTCGCCGGATATGCTCGTGCGCGAGTTGAATGTGCAGGCAGATGTGGCGAGTGAAATTTTTAACAAGTTGGTTAAAAATCGGACCATTTCGGCCCCCGATGCTTTGGGCACCAGCCGAGCGCTTGATCCTCTCGCGAAGAGTTTCTCGCGATCCGCTGGGCCGGTTCTGGACGAGACACGCAGCACGCTACGCAAAAGACCGTCGTTTGAAGTTGATGCGTCAGAGGAAGGCGAACCTTGCGAGCATGCAGAGTTTGAGGATATTGAACACTCCGAAGAGGAAGAGGGGCTTTGTGAAGGAGACGCGCAAGCGCCTACCTAGCGACTCTTTTCAAACGGCCGTGGGCGCTTTAAACATCACAAAACAATAACAGTGAGCAGCCCATGACCGACTTTTCCCATATCCGCGGCAAAATCACCTATGATCGCCCTTTGGCTGATCTCACTTGGTTGCGCGTGGGGGGGCCTGCGCAGATGTTTTATCAGCCTTTGGATGAGGATGATCTTCAATCCTTTCTTAAGACCCTGCCGCTAGACACGGTGGTGTTTCCAATGGGGGTCGGGTCGAACGTGATTGTGCGCGACGGTGGCATCAGTGGCGCGGTAATCCGCATGGGGCGCGGGTTTAACCATATCGAGATTGAGGGCGATCTTGTGCGGTGCGGTGTGGCTGCACTTGATGCGCATGTGGCGCGCAGGGCTGCGGACGCGGGGCTAGACCTCACGTTTCTTCGCACAATCCCTGGTGCGATTGGCGGCGCTGTTCGGATGAACGCGGGATGCTATGGTAGCTATGTTGCGGATCACTTTGTTGAGGCGACAGTGATTACGCGGGCGGGTGAAAAACGCCAAATAGGCGCGGATGAGCTAGAGTTTGCCTATCGCCAAAGCAGCTTGCCCGAGGGCTGGGTGCTGACCCAAGCGGTGCTCAAAGCAGAGCGTGGCGATGCGGATGCCCTACATGCCAAGATGGACGCGCAGCTGAAAAAGCGTGACGAGACACAGCCGACAAAGGACCGCACAGCTGGGTCTACCTTTAGAAATCCGGCGGGTTTCTCGTCAACGGGGCAGGCGGATGACACCCATGAACTCAAAGCGTGGAAGGTCATTGACGACGCTGGCATGCGCGGCGCAACGCTGGGCGGAGCGCAAATGAGTACTAAACACCCGAACTTTTTAATCAACACAGGTGGCGCAACTGCCGCAGATCTTGAGGGTCTGGGCGAGATGGTGCGAAAAAAGGTTTTCCAAACACAAGCAATAGAGTTACACTGGGAAGTGTTGAGGGTCGGTGAACCGGCCCCAAAAAAATAAAGGCACCCGAAAACGGGGCTTACAGGCGGAAAATGCGCGTTAAGCGCTTATTAGTATTTGAGGCACGAGTTGGGAATGTCGAGCAGACAACCCCGTTTAGTAGCTGTTTTGATGGGCGGACCTTCGGCTGAACGCGAAGTTTCACTGTCCTCTGGGCGCGCATGCGCGGCAGCTTTGCGGGATCATGGATATGAAGTTGTGGAAGTGGATGCGGGCGCTGTTTTCGCGACGCGTCTAACCACGCTTGCACCTGACGTTGTGTTCAATGCTCTGCACGGGCGTTGGGGCGAGGACGGGTGCGTTCAAGGTATTCTTGAGTGGCTACAAATTCCTTATACGCATTCTGGTGTGTTGGCCTCTGCTTTGGCGATGGACAAGCAGCGCAGCAAAGACGTGTTTCGCTCTGCAGGTTTGCCTGTCGTTGAAAGCATCATCGCGCCTGCCGCTGAAGTGCGTGCGCGTCATGTGATGGATGCGCCTTATGTGGTGAAGCCGAATAATGAGGGGTCTTCTGTCGGAGTGTACCTTGTCAATGAAGCCGCCAATGGCCCGCCGCAACTTGATAAAAACATGCCAGACATGGTTATGGTTGAAACTTTCGCACCGGGTCGAGAATTGACCACAACGGTCATAGGGGATCGCCCGTTAACCGTAACGGATATTCTGACCGATGGTTGGTACGACTATGACGCCAAATATAAAGAGGGCGGGTCGCGCCACATCGTACCTGCGCAAATCCCGCAAGACATTTGGGATGCTTGCATGGATTTCGCAGTGCGCGCGCACAGCGCGTTAGGCTGTCGTGGCGTGACACGCACAGATTTTCGCTGGGATGAAAGCCGTGGCATGGATGGCTTGATCATCTTGGAGACGAACACGCAACCGGGCATGACATCGACGTCTTTGTCGCCCGAGCAAGCGCAAGCGATTGGTATGAGCTTTCCCGAGCTTTGCCATTGGATGGTTGAGGACGCGTCATGCAACAGATGAGTGCTCCTCCAGTAAGGGGCCAAACCGCGCGGGTCGTGAACCGCTCGAAAAAGCGTAAAAGCGATCCGGCTCCTTCGCGCTGGTCTTATCGTTTTCAACGTTTGATGCTGACACCGCTGTTTCGCTTTTCGTTGCGCGTTGGCATTCCATTCGCGCTGACGTGCTCGCTCGGATTTGTCTATTTGTCCGACGAAGGACGCCGCACAGAATTGCAAGACGTCGTGGCGCAGATGCGCGCCAACATTGAAGAGCGCCCTGAGTTTATGGTGCAGTTGATGGAGATTGAGGGCGCGAGCGAAGAAGTCGCCACTGCGATCCACGAGATTGTTTCGATCACTTTCCCGATCAGCTCGTTCGACCTTTCCTTGCCGTTGATCCAAAAGACGGTTGCGGATTTGAACCCTGTACGCAGCGCAGATGTGCGTCTGCAGCCAGGCGGTGTTCTGGAGGTTGTGGTCGATGAGCGCACGGTTGGTGCCCTTTGGCGCACACATGATGGTTTGTTCCGCCTCGATGAAGAAGGCGTCTACATCGGCCTTGCGCTAGAGCGTAACGATTTCCCGCATTTGCCTGTGCTAGCTGGGGACGGCGCTGATGAAGCGGTCCCAGAGGCGCGCAACTTGATGAAAGTAGCGGCTCCGCTTGGGACGCGCCTCAAAGGTTTGGTGCGTATGGGTGAACGTCGTTGGGACGTGGTTCTGGATCGTGGGCAACGTATCATGTTGCCAGAGCAAGAGCCCGCGCGCGCGCTGGAACGCGTGATCGCCCTTAACCAAGTGCAGGATGTGCTCGAGCGCGATTTGGCGCGCGTTGATATGCGCTTGGCGCACCGACCAACAATAAGAATGAACGAGAACGCCGTGAAAGAACTATGGCGCATCAAGACGACAGCAGTGGAAGCCTCTGGTAATGAATGATCTTTATAGCTCACAGCGCGCAATGCGTAATATGCGAAAAGCCGCGATGCAGCGTGGTGTTGTTGCGATTTTGGATGTCGGCAGTTCAAAGATTGTCTGCTTGATCCTACGTTTTGATGGCACGGATAAGCTAACTGAAGGCGACGGTATTGGATCGCTCGCAGGGCAAACCGGCTTTCGCGTGATTGGTGCGGCGACAACGCGCTCGCGCGGTGTACGTTTTGGTGAAATCAGCGCAATGTCTGAGACAGAACGCGCTATTCGCACGGCTTTACAGTCCGCTCAGAAAATGGCGCAAATTCGTGTGGATCATGTGATCGCATGTTTCTCTGGTGCGGAGCCGCGCTCTTATGGGTTGGACGGGTCTGTTGAAATCGAGAACACGGTCGTGTCCGAACAGGACGTTGCTCGGGTTCTGTCGTCTTGTGATGTGCCCGACTTTGGGCCGGGTCGCGAAGTGCTGCATGCCCAACCTGTGAATTTTGCGCTTGATCATCGCTCTGGCTTGAACGACCCGCGTGGCCAGATTGGTCAGCAGCTTAACACAGACATGCACATGTTGACCGTCGACGCGGCGGCGATCCAGAACCTTGCACATTGTGTGCGTCGTTGTGATCTGGAACTCGCAGGGGTTGCGTCCAGTGCTTATGTCTCGGGCATTTCTGCGCTGGTTGAGGACGAGCAAGAGCTTGGCGCGGCCTGCATTGATATGGGGGGCGGCGCGACGAGCGTGTCTATCTTCATGAAGAAGCACATGATTTTCGCAGATGCAGTGCGCATGGGCGGAGATCACGTGACGTCTGATATTTCCATGGGCCTGCAAGTGCCGATGACCACAGCTGAACGGATCAAGACCGTAAATGGTGGCGTCGTGGCGACTGGCATGGATGATCGCGATATGATCGATATCGGTGGCGACACGGGCGATTGGGATCATGATCGTCGTCAAGTGAGCCGGGCTGAATTGATCGGCATCATGCGCCCACGCGTTGAAGAAATTCTTGAAGATGTGCGCGCACGTCTTGATGCGGCGGGCTTTGATCATCTTGCGAGCCAGCAGATTGTTTTGACAGGTGGGGGCAGCCAAATCCCTGGCCTTGATGGCCTAGCGAGCAAAATTCTAGGTCAACAAGTACGCCTTGGTCGTCCCTTGCGTGTGCATGGTTTGCCCGGCGCAACCACTGGCCCCGGCTTTTCCAGCGCAGTTGGTTTGTGTCTGTTCGCAGCACATCCACAAGACGAATGGTGGGATTTCGAGATTCTCGAGAACTATCAAGGGCGTTCGTTTAAACGGGCCATCAAATGGTTCCGCGACAACTGGTAACCCCTACATTTATCCAAAATCGCTAAATGCGGCGGAAAATCGCTGAAAAACTCGCATATTTTGTGGGTTTTTTCGCTTTTTCGCGTGACGTCAGAGAATCGGTTGTTTAGGGTGGTGTCTAATAGGCAACAAAAATGGCCCTAAATTGGGTCGGCAGACACAGGCGGACAGAGCATGACATTGAACCTCACGGTGCCAGGACAGGAAGATTTGAAGCCACGCATTACCGTGTTTGGCGTTGGTGGAGCGGGCGGCAATGCCGTCAATAACATGATCGAGAAGGAACTCGATGGTGTGGACTTCGTTGTCGCGAATACGGATGCACAGGCCCTTCAGCAATCAATGTCTGAGAGCCGCGTTCAACTCGGTGTCAAGGTTACCGAAGGTCTGGGCGCGGGTGCGCGCGCTGCAGTCGGCGCTGCGGCTGCCGAAGAGAGTATTGAGCAAATCGTTGATCACCTCGCAGGCGCACACATGTGCTTTATCACTGCAGGTATGGGCGGCGGCACTGGTACAGGAGCTGCACCAATCATCGCGCAAGCTGCGCGTGAATTGGGTGTTTTAACTGTAGGTGTTGTCACCAAGCCGTTCCAGTTTGAGGGCGGCAAGCGCATGAAGCAGGCTGAGGATGGCGTCGAAGCTCTCCAAAAGGTTGTGGATACGCTGATCATCATTCCAAACCAGAACCTGTTCCGTCTTGCCAACGAAAAGACCACATTCACTGAGGCGTTTTCGCTTGCGGATGATGTTCTTTATCAAGGTGTTAAAGGCGTCACAGACCTTATGGTCCGTCCCGGCTTGATCAACCTCGACTTTGCAGACGTACGCGCTGTCATGGATGAGATGGGCAAGGCGATGATGGGTACGGGCGAGGCAACAGGCGAGGATCGTGCGATCCAAGCAGCTGAGAAAGCCATTGCGAATCCACTTTTGGACGAGATTTCACTACGTGGTGCCAAAGGTGTTCTTATCAACATCACCGGTGGTCATGATCTTACGTTGTTTGAATTGGACGAAGCAGCGAACCGTATTCGCGAAGAAGTTGATCCAGATGCGAATATCATTGTTGGCTCCACGCTTGATACGGCGCTTGAGGGCGGCATGCGTGTCTCCGTTGTTGCAACAGGGATTGACGCGGTCGACGTGAATAGCGAATTGCCAGTGCCGCGCCGTTCTATGGCGCAGCCTTTGAAGCAAGCCGAAGAGCAGCGCGCGTCAGCTATGTCAATCGCACCTGTTGCGACGACGGCTCCAGCCGCGGCACCACAAGAACCAGCTTTGTTTGAAGAGATGAACACGCAGCAAGTTGCGGCATCTGAGCAAGCAGAAGACATCTTTGAGGAAGAGGCAGCCGCTTTCCAGCCGGAATTGCCAAGCTTTATCGCAGATCGTGGTCAGCCACGCGCGATGCAGGCACAACAAGCAGAGGATCTTCCTCCGCCCGCTTATCAGCCACCAGCGTTCGAGCCTCAGGCGATGCATGAGCCAGAGCAGGCCAGCTATGTTGCGCCAAAAGCACCTGGTTTGGGTACGCCTTCGCCTGAAGCGATGGCGCGTTTGCAAGCCGCTGTTCACCGCGCTCCTACGCAAGAGCAGCAGTACCAGCAGCCTGCTCCACAAGCGCATTCAGAAGCGGAAGAGCGTCCACGTTTCGGCATCAATTCTTTGATCAACCGCATGACGGGTCAAGGCCAAGAAGCCGCGCCAGCACATGCACCGCGTCAACAGCCAGCGGTTCAGGCAAGTCAGTCTGCGCCAGCACCTCAGCCGGTTGCGGAAAGCGATCCAGAGCAAGAACGCATTGAAATTCCGGCGTTCCTACGCCGTCAGGCGAACTAAATACTGCAAAATTTACATATTTTGTGTATGGAAAAGGGGTGCTTCGGCATCCCTTTTTTCGTTAGAAGTCAGTGCCTTCGCAAGTGTTAAGCGAATTTCTGCCTAAGGGCGCAGAACGCATGTTTCAGACCGTTACAAAGATTGAGTTGAGACAAGCACCCCACAGGGTTAAATCACTGTTAACGAAAGGCGTGGGGATCCCGCGCGTATCGCTTGTCTGGAGACGACTTTGCAAACGACGGTAAAATCATCAGTGACCTTTGAGGGTGTTGGCCTTCACTCAGGTGCACCTGTCTCGATGAGCGTTCATGCCGCGAGTCCAAACCACGGGATATGGTTTCGCCGCACGGATGTTGTTGGCGTCGATGCGATGGTTCCAGCCCTTTGGGATGCCGTTAATCCAACGCCGCTGTGTACCAAGATCGAAAACCAAGATGGGACTGTCGTTTCAACTATCGAACATATCATGGCCGCTTTTGCAGGGTGTGGGATCAACAATGCGTTGATCGAGCTGAGCGGCGAAGAAGTGCCTATCATGGATGGAAGCTCTGCCGAGTTCGTGCGCGGACTTTTGGCAAAGGGTGTTCAACAGCAGGGCACCGATGGATGGGCTTTGCGCATTTTGAAACCTGTTGAAGTGCGCACAGATATGGGTTGGGCGCGACTTGAGCCTGCGCGTAACCTTTCGATTGATTTCGCGATCGAGTTTGAAGATGCGGCCATTGGTGCGCAAAGCAAAACTTTGAATATGGCGAATGGCACATTTGTGCGTGAGCTTTGTGACAGCCGTACGTTCTGCCGCAACTCAGATGTGGAAGCGATGTATGCGCAAGGTCTTGCCAAGGGCGGCACGCTTGAAAACGCCGTCGTCGTAGATGGGGACCGTGTTCTTAGTCCGGGTGGCTTGCGTCACGCAGATGAAGCAGTTCGTCACAAGATGCTCGACGCACTCGGCGATCTTTCGCTTGCGGGCGCACCGATTTTGGGGCGCTACACAGGTATGCGGGCAGGGCACTCTATGACCAATGCATTGCTGCGCGCGCTCTTTGCGGACCCGACAACCTATGAAATGGTGGATTGTGACGCGTCTATTAACGCAAATCTGCCCGGCGCTGGCGTCACGCGCAGTGAAATTCCTGCACCTCATTAAGCTCAAACATGTGTGATAGTTGCGAATGCCTCAAGATTTTGTGGCATTGCCATTTTGCATGAGAATATTATGTGCTAGGACCAAGGTGAAAACAGGGATAAAACTCTGACAGGTTCGATCAAAGGTGCTGGAATGAAACGCAAAACTGCGCGTCATACGCTGACAGCCGCTGCGCTGTTAACCCTGACACTTGCCGGTTGTGGCGGTGGAAATGGGGGCGGTGTCTCTCGTATCCTTGGCGGTCAATCGACAATACCGCTTGAGACTTTCTCTGCAGAGCAAATTTATGAGCGCGGCGAGTTCGAAATGGCGCGCGCTAAAGATGACGATGCGGCGTTCTATTTTGGTGAGGTCGAGCGTCTTTACCCTTATTCCGAATGGGCGAAGCGCGGCCTTATCATGCAGGCCTTTGCCTATCACAAAGACAAAGATTACGAAAATTCCCGCGCATCCGCGCAGCGCTTTATCGATGTTTACCCGACGGATGAAGATGCGGCCTATGCGCAGTATTTGCTGGCGCTTAGCTATTATGACCAGATCGAGGATGTGGGCCGCGATCAAGGCCTGACCTTCCAAGCGTTGCAAGGTTTGCGCACGGTGATCGAACGCTATCCTGATAGCGAATATGCGAGTTCTGCGATTTTGAAATTCGACCTTGCGTTTGATCATCTTGCGGGGAAAGAAATGGAAATCGGCCGCTATTACCTGCGCCGTGATCACTACACCGCTGCGATCAACCGTTTTCGCGTGGTTGTGGAGGATTTCCAAACGACGACCCACACGCCTGAAGCGCTGCATCGTTTGGTCGAAGCGTATCTGTCGCTTGGTCTCAATGAAGAGGCGCAGACGGCTGGCGCGATCCTTGGCTTTAACTACAAGGGCACGGATTGGTATGAGGACAGCTTCAAGCTGCTCACAGGCCGTGGTTTGGAGCTGAAAGCAGCGGGTGATGGCTGGTTGCGTCAAATTTACCGTCAAATGTTGCAAGGCAAGTGGCTGTAATCCCCAGCAGCCTGCGCGGAGGTCGCTAGATGCTGCGCACGCTCGATATTCGCGATATTCTGATCATTGATCATCTTGAGCTTGGCTTTCAGCCGGGCTTGAATGTGCTGACGGGTGAAACCGGTGCTGGTAAGTCTATCTTATTGGATTCGCTGGGCTTTGTACTTGGCTGGCGCGGACGCGCGGAACTTGTACGCAGTGGTGCCGAGCAGGGCGAAGTCACGGCGGTCTTTGATTTACCCGAAGGGCATGCCGCTTTAGCAGTGCTCGAAGAAGCGGGTTTGCCTGTCGATGATGAGCTCATAATGCGCCGTGTGAACCGTAATGACGGGCGCAAAACGGCTTGGGTCAATGATCGGCGTTGTTCTGGCGAAGTGTTGCGCGCTTTGTCTGAAACCTTGGTCGAACTGCACGGTCAACATGATGATCGCGGTTTGCTCGATCCCAAAGGACACATGTCTGTTTTAGATGCGTTTCTGGATCGCCCAAAGCTTCACTTGAAAACGCAGCAGACTTGGAAAGAACTTCTGGGTGCGCGCAAATCGCTGAGCAAATTGGAAGCGGCGATTGCGGCCGTGCGCGAAGAAGAAGACTTTTTGCGTCACGCCGTTGCCGAACTTGATGATTTAGACCCTGAGCCCGGTGAAGAGGCGGTACTTGATACGCAGCGGCGCAAAATGCAAAGTGCCGAGAAAATCCGCGATGACGTCGCGCGCGCGCATGCAATGCTGGGTTTTGAAGGCGCAGAGGGTGTAATCAGCGAAGCGATCCGCTGGCTCGATGGGGTGTCTGAACAAGCAGAGGGCCAACTTGATGCGGTGGTTTCCGGACTTAGCCGTGCTTTGGATGAACTGGGCGAAGCGAGTGCTGGTGTCGAACGCTGTTTGGATAATCTGGAATTCAACACATCCGATCTGGAAAATTGTGAAGAACGATTGTTCGCGATCCGCGCACTTGCGCGCAAACATAATGTAACGCCTGACGCGCTTGGCACATTTGCGGTTGAATTGCGCGCACGGCTTGTCGCTTTGGATGCAGGCGATGCGCAACTGGGCGAGGCGCGTGCGGCTGTGAGTGCGGCTGAAGCGATCTACGATAATGCGGCCCAACACCTAAGCGATGAGCGGCGTAAAGCTGCGAAGAGACTGGATTTGGCGGTCACAGCCGAACTAGCCCCGCTCAAAATGGAGCGCGCGGTCTTCACCACGCAAGTGAGCGAAACGACCGCAGGCGCGACAGGGCGTGACGCCGTCGCATTTACTGTTGCGACGAACCCGGGAGCACCAAGCGGGCCTCTGAACAAGATTGCATCTGGCGGTGAACTCAGCCGTTTCCTGCTGGCGCTGAAAGTGTGCCTGTCCAATGAGAGCCAAGGGATTACGATGATCTTTGACGAGATTGATCGTGGTGTTGGCGGTGCCACGGCGGATGCGGTGGGGCGGCGTTTGGCGAGCTTGGCAGAAGGCGGGCAAGTGCTGGTCGTCACGCATTCGCCACAGGTTGCGGCCCTTGGTGGGCATCATTGGCGCGTTGAAAAGAATGTGGTTAATGAGGCGACGCTCTCGACCGTGGTGCCCCTAAATGAAAGCGAGCGCACAGATGAAATCGCGCGGATGATCTCTGGCGATACGATCACCGACGAAGCGCGCGCAGCCGCGCGTTCCCTGTTGGCGGGCTAGACAATGCTGCGCACCTTGCTCGCAAGTTTTGGCGCGCTCCTATTGGATATGAAAGACAGTCTTGGGCGTGGCTGGTCGCATATGCGCCGCAGAGGTCCGTCGCAGATCCAGTTTTGGTTCATCGCTTTGATGATCGGTATCGCCGCAGGACTTGCGGCAGTGTTGTTTCGATTTGGCGTCTCGTTCTTACAACAAACGCTTTATGGCGTTGAGGATGTCACCAAACTGCATAGTTTTGCTGAGAGCCTGCCATGGTATTGGGTGTTGATCATCCCAATGATGGGCGGTGTCGCGGTTGGCATCATTTTGCACCATTTCACGCCTGACGGGCGCGTGCGCTCAGTCTCTGACGTGATCGAAGGCGCCGCTTTGAACGAAGGGCGCGTGGAAAAGAAGGCGGGCATCGCGTCAGCGCTGTCGTCGATGATCACGCTTGGCACAGGTGGATCAACGGGGCGTGAAGGGCCAGTTGTTCATATTGCAGCGATGATTTCGAGTTGGGTGAGCAACGTCATTCGTGCGGATGGGATTACAGGGCGTGACCTGCTCGGGTGCGCTGTTGCGGCTGCCGTCTCGGCGAGCTTTAATGCACCGATTGCGGGGGCTTTGTTCGCGTTAGAGGTGGTTTTGCGCCATTTCGCCGTGCACGCTTTTGCCCCGATTGTGATTGCAAGCGTCGCGGGCACCGTAATCAATCGACTGGTTTTCGGCGACACAGCGGAGTTCGCGTTGCCAGGGACGACCGCGCTTGAGTTTTATGCGGAACTGCCTGCCTATCTTATCCTTGGTCTTGTTTGCGGTCTTGTAGCGGTCACTTTGATGCGCTGCGTTTTTTGGGCTGATGATTTAGAGACGCGTTTGCAGACCCGCCTCGGCCTACCATATTGGCTCAGACCGGCTTTGGCTGGTGCTTTGCTCGGCCTACTTGCGATCTGGTTTCCGCATATCATTGGCGTTGGCTATGAGACCACATCAGCGGCGTTGACAGGAAAACTATTGCTTCATGAAGCCATCGTGTTTGCGATGATCAAAGTCGCGGCTGTTGCGATCACGATGGGTGGGCGCATGGGTGGCGGAATCTTTTCCCCCTCCTTGATGATCGGCGCGTTAACAGGTTTAGCATTCGGCCTAATCGCGACGAGTGTATTCCCCGAGATTAGCGGCTCACACACGTTATATGCGCTTGCCGGCATGGGAGCAGTCGCAGCGGCTGTGTTGGGTGCGCCGATCTCGACAACGTTGATCGTGTTCGAATTGACGGGGGATTGGCAGACAGGTCTGGCGGTGATGGTATCCGTTTCGCTCTCGACGGCGCTGGCGTCTCGGCTGGTGGATCGATCGTTCTTTTTGACACAATTAGAGCGGCGCAACATTCACTTGGCGGCGGGACCACAGGCGTATTTGCTGGCCATGTTCCGCGTTGCGGGGGTCATGCGCAAAACCGAAGAGGGCATCGACGAAGATGCTTGCTGGGAGATGATTGCTGAGGGGGTTTATGTGGACGGCAATGCTACGTTAGAAGCTGCAATGCCGATTTTTGATAAATCAAGCGTCGTGTTCATCCCTGTCGTGAACTTGTCAGGCGAAGGGCAAGCGCCGGAACTTTGGGGCGCTTTGTACCACGTCGATGCGCTCAAGGCCTACAATCGCGCGCTCGCTGCGACGGCGGCGGAAGAGCACAGTTAACAGTTAGAACTTTTCGATCGCGACTTCATCACTGTCTGCAAAAGCCAGATACTCTTTGATGCGTTCCACGTTTGCGATCGGTGTCTCATAAGACCATGCGGCGTCCGCGATGGTTTTGCTTTTTGTAATGATCGAAAAGTAGCTCGCATCGCCTTTGTGTGGGCAGTGGGTCGCGGTTTCGGATCTATCCAGAAAAGCCATCGCAATGTCGTTGCGTGGGAAGTAGAGGACAGGCGCACGTTTGCCTTCGCTCAATTCCAGCACATCCTTGCTTTCTCCCAAAACAGCGCCGCCCGCACGGATAACATATGAACCTTCAACCTTGCGAATGCGAATATCTGTCATGGAACGTCCTTTGCTGGGTAAGGACTTAGTTATAGAGCTTTGGTTGCGTTCTCCAACCAGTTTTCCGCATCTTTGCTGAGTTTGCCTATGAGTTTGGTGCGGCATTGGGCATGATAGCTATCGATCCAGTCGCGCTCAGCCTTGCTCAGAAGATCAAGTCGGATCAATCGACGATCAAGTGGGACGTATGTAAGTGTCTCGAAATCATACATTTTGCGATGAGCGTCGCCACCTTTTGGCGTTTCAGATGCGCGCACAACGCAAAGGTTTTCGATACGAATACCAAACGCACCTTCGCGGTAATAGCCGGGTTCATTCGATAGGATCATGCCCGGTTCGAGTGGTATTTCACTGACGCGCGACAAGCGCTGGGGGCCCTCGTGCACGCCCAGGAAATGCCCGACGCCATGCCCAACACCATGATCAAAATCCTGCCCAGCGAGCCAGAGTGGCATGCGCGCTGCCATCTCGATATCGCGTCCTGCGAGCCCTTTGGGCCAGCGCATGCGCGACATGGCGATCATTCCTTGCAACACGCGCGTGAAAGCAGTGCTTTCCTCACTTCCGACTTCTCCAATCGCGATGGTTCGGGTGATATCTGTCGTTCCGTTCAAATACTGACCGCCGCTGTCGAGCACCAGCAGATCACCGTCCTGAAGGGTCCGCGCCGTTTCATGCGTGACGCGGTAGTGCATGATCGCGCCATTGGGGCCAGCACCTGAGATCGTGTCAAAGCTGATGTCTTGTAACGCATTGGTATTGCGACGTTTCTGTTCAAGCTGTGTCACGACATCGATTTCAGTCGTACTGCCTGCGGGTTGTTGATCAAGCCAGCAGAGCAGCTCACACATAGCCGTTGCGTCAGTGATATGCGCCGCACGCGTACCGGCGATTTCAACGTCGTTTTTGAGTGCTTTTGGTAGGACACAAGGTTCTGATCCATAAGTGATCTCGGCCAATCCTTCGCTCAGCGCATCTATGACGGCGACAGGGACAGAGGTTTTATCGCAACGCACTTTTCCGGTGAGTTTGGCAAGTGTATTGGTGAACTCTTTGGGGGCTGAGATAGAGAGTGTCGGATCAAGAGTAAGGTTTTCAACTTTGCTTGAAACAATGAACAAATCCACACGCGCGTCAGCGTGCAGAACCGCGAACCCATGTACGAGGGGGGTTTTAGAGACGTCATTGCCACGAATGTTTAAAAGCCAACATAGGCTGTCAGGCAGTGTGATTACTGCGGCGCTTTCACCTTTTTCAATCAGATCCTCTGCGCAGTCCTTGCGTTTATCAGCAGAAGATTTTCCTGCATATTCAATTGGGTAATCGAATGCTGGTGTCATGGGCGGCTCTGGTTGATCAACCCAAATCGCATCGACGAAATTATCTACAGGGTGCAATTTGATCTGCGTTCCAGCCAGTGCTTTTTCATGCGCTTCAATCTGCCCTTGCGTTATCAACCAAGGATCAAATCCGACAACGCCACCATTTGGAAGTTGGGTTTTTAACCAATCCGCAAGGGATGTTTCCGGCCAAGGCACAGGTGTGAAATGTTCCAGATCAATTTGGCTTTTGACTTGTGTGCGGTAGCGGCCATCAATGAAAACGCCAGCGCTATTAGTGAGTGCACAACAAAAGCCCGCGGAGCCTGTAAATCCTGTAAGCCATTGAAGCCGTTCATCATGTGGGGCGACGTATTCGCCCTGATGCGCATCTGCACGCGGGATGATGAATCCATTAAGCCGTGCTTTTTGCAGCTCTTCGCGCAATTTTGCGAGACGGGCAGGGCCGTGCTCGGGCGTGCTGGTCGTGTCAAAGCTTTGGAACATGTTGGCCTCCATGATTTTGGCTCACAGGACCGCAAAGCGAGAGGGCCGTCAACTGACTTTGCGCATACCCATCACGCGCGCGCGGGCACGTGGGTCACTGTCAAAGAGCGCAGCAAGCTGTTCGGTCATTGCACCCGCCAATTGTTCTACGTCTGTGATGGTGACCGCGCGTTCATAATAGCGTGTGACATCATGGCCGATACCGATGGCGAGCAGTTCAACCGCTCGGCGCTTTTCGACCATAGCGATCACGTCGCGCAGGTGTTTTTCGAGGTAATTCGCAGGGTTAACGGACAAAGTGCTGTCATCTACAGGCGCGCCATCAGAGATAACCATCAAGATTTTACGCGCCTCAGGACGACCTGCCATGCGGCGGTGCGCCCACTCTAGCGCTTCGCCGTCGATGTTCTCTTTCAGCAAGCCTTCTTTCATCATCAGACCAAGATTTGGTCGCGAGCGTCGCCAAGGCGAATCCGCGCTCTTGTAGATGATATGACGCAAGTCATTCAGACGACCGGGCTGCTGTTCACGCCCTGCGTTGAGCCAAGCCTCACGAGATTGGCCACCTTTCCAAGCGCGCGTGGTAAAGCCAAGGATTTCGACTTTCACATTGCAACGCTCAAGCGTGCGCGCAAGGACATCGGCGCAGATCGCGGCGATGGAAATCGGGCGGCCCCGCATAGAGCCGGAGTTATCCAGAAGCAGCGTCACGATTGTATCTCGGAACTCTGTGTCTTTTTCGACCTTAAAGCTCAGCGGTGTGGTCGGGTTCGCCACCACACGCGCGAGGCGGCCCGCATCAAGCGTACCTTCCTCAAGATCAAATTCCCAAGAGCGGTTTTGTTGCGCCTGAAGGCGACGTTGTAGTTTGTTGGCGAGGCGTGACACCGCGCCTTTGAGCGGCTCAAGTTGTTGATCAAGGTAGGCACGCAGGCGCTCAAGCTCGATTGGCTCTGCTAAGTCCTCGGCGCGGACTTCTTCGTCGTATTGCGTGTCGTAAACCTGATAATTCGGATCCGCGTCAGAAATTGGCTGAGGCTGAGGCGGCTCAAGCGGGGCTTCGCCCTCGGGCATTTCTGCCTCGTCGCCCATTTCTTGTTCGGACACATCGTCCATGGAAACTTGGGCTTGCGAGGCGTCTTGTTGTTGTTCTTGGGACTGTTCTGCAGAGGCGTCATCCGCCTCTTCGCCCTCATCGTCCTGACCTGAGCTGTCTGGCTCGTTCTCGTCTTCGCCGCTCTCTTCTGCGTCGTCCTGTGCATCATCGTCGATGTCATCAGGGTCATCGCCGAGCTGGTCGCCATAGCCGAGTTCTTGGATCAACTGGCGCGAGAGTTTGGCAAAAGCGGCTTGATCGTCGAGCAAGGCGTCAATGTCGTTCAGCGTGTCACCCGCGTTTTGCTCGATGAACCCTTTCCAAAGGTTCATCACATTTGCGGCACCTTCGGGCAAATCACGACCGGTGGCGAGGTGGCGCACGAGGTATCCAGCCGCGATCGCAAGAGGGGCGTCCGCAGCTTCTTTGATCTGATCAAAGCCTTTGCGCAGCGCATCGTTGCCGATCTTTGCGTCAATGTTACCAGCGGTGCCTGGCATGTCGCGTGCACCCATCGCTTCGCAGCGTGCGGTTTCCATCGCTTCATAGACTTCGCGGGCCACGTCGCCTTGCGGGACATAACGCGAATGGGTGGAGTTGTCGTGAAACTTGCGGTGCATCGCAAGCGCATCTGCGGTGCCGCGTGCGATCAGGACTTCTTCGCGTGTCATGCGGCGGCTGACTTGCGGCAAGCGCATTGTGTCGCCGGACACGCCTGATGGATCGACAGTAAAGGTCACGGACAAGTCGGGATCATTCGCCATGACCTTGGTTGCTTCGGCCAAGGCTTTCTTGAAAGGATCCGCTGGATTGTCGTTGTTCGTTGCCATTTTAACCGTCTTCTCTGGGAGTAAACGGCCCCAAGACAGGGGCCGATTTTTCTAGAAAAATCGCGCGTTACGCAATCGTCAGGCTTGCTGCACTTTCTGGTAGTTCTTCGTCAAAGCAACGCTGGTAGAATTCCGCGACGGTTTGGCGCTCAAGCTCGTCACATTTGTTGAGGAACGACAGGCGGAACGCGTAGCCGACATTGCGGAAGATTTCTGCGTTTTGCGCCCATGCAATAACCGTGCGTGGCGACATTACTGTGGAGAGATCACCATTCATGAAGGCTGTGCGTGTCAGATCCGCGACTTTCACCATCTGTTTAACAGTCTTGCGGCCAGCATCATTATTGTAGTGCGGGTTTTTGGACAGCACGATCTGGGACTCTGCTTCAACGCTTAGATAGTTAAGCGTCGCGACAAGAGACCAACGGTCCATCTGACCTTGGTTAATTTGCTGGGTGCCGTGATAGAGACCCGTCGTGTCGCCCAATCCAACCGTGTTCGCAGTCGCGAAAATACGGAAATAGGGGTGCGGGTCGATCACTTGGTTCTGGTCCAGCAATGTAAGTTTGCCGTCAACTTCGAGAACACGCTGGATCACGAACATGACGTCCGCGCGGCCTGCATCATATTCATCAAATACGATTGCGGTCGGGTTGCGTAGGGCCCAAGGCAAAATGCCTTCTTGGAAATCAGTGACTTGCTTGCCGTCTTTCAATTTGATCGCGTCTTTACCGATGAGATCAATTCGAGAGATGTGGCTATCAAGGTTTACACGAACCGCAGGCCAGTTGAGGCGCGATGCAACCTGTTCGATGTGCGTAGACTTACCTGTGCCGTGATAACCTTGCACCATGACGCGACGGTTGTGTGAAAACCCTGCGAGAATTGCCATGGTTGTGTCTGGGTCGAATTTGTATGTGCTGTCCAGTTCGGGAACGCGCTCAGTGCGCTCAGCAAAACCTTTGACAACCATATCCGTGTCCAGGCCAAAGACCTCGCGGACAGAAATGTCCTCGGTTGGTTTCGCATCAATATCCAGCAACCCGTCAGCCATCTTTTAAGTCCCTCGTGTTATGCGCTTTGCGCACCCGCATTATCTGCTTTGAGTGGTGCAACATATCGCTCGCAAGGACAAGGGGAAGGGCATGCGAAAAACAAACCTAGCGTAGTGACGTTTGGACGCTTTTCGAAATGGCACGAAACAACGTTGGAAAGTTGCGAAAGATGAGAGGTTTTGACATGGCTTTCGCGGTGCGAAAGAGTGCGGTATCCCAGCCAAAGCGGAGCCTAGAAGTCATGAAAAACAGTTCCGATCCTCGCGATATCACCGATACTGATCGTGAAACGGCCCGCGAATACGTGCTCGGCGTGCTAGACGGGGATGCGTTGCGTTCGTTTGAACGCAAGTTATCAGGCAACGTTCTGTTGCAGGGGCAAGTTGCGCAGTGGCAGGAACATTTTACATCACTGGGAATGAATATCGACGAGATTTCGCCAAACGCCACCGTTCTGGGACATCTCAAGCGAGAGCTTTGGAGTGAAAATAGATTGCCTTGGAACAGGCGCATTCGCATTTGGGAATACGCTTTGGGTGGGATTGCCGCCGCAATGATTGCTTTTGCGGTTTTTCGTTTCGGGGATGCGCAAGTGCCTGTCGCACCTGTCATGCGAGCTGAGATTGTCATTGCAGAGCAGGGACTTACGTTCCAGATGGGCTTGCGCACTGACACGGGACTTTTGCAGATCGAGCGTCTAGGTGGGGTGCCAGATGCAGAAAATGCCTATGTTTTGTGGGGGTTTGATGATGCGGATACACCGTTTGGAACAGGACGTTTGGCGCAACAACCGGTCAGTGTGCTACGGGTTCAAGACAGAGTTGTTGGCGCGCTTATAGATGGGAAAAATGTGTTCATCTCGAAAGATCTGCGGGCGGTGGAGCGTTATGAAAAACCGAGTGAGCCAATTCTCGGTACGGCGCAATTTTCGGGTGCAGTAACACAATGAGGCAAAGTGTAATGCTTTTCACGCGCTTGTGCTTCACGCTGACTTGCAAAGCAGTGATGGGGTGCGCACCTTGGTGCAAAGGAGAGTTATTATGCAAAGACGTCATTTTTTATCCCTCGGTGCGGCAACAGGTTTGGCAGGTATGAGCGTGCTCGGTGCCTTTGGCACGCGCGCAAGTTCTGCGGCTTCTGGCACATTTGAAGTGACGCGCAGCAAGGCTGAATGGAAAGCGATGCTGACGCCTTTGCAGTATAAAGTTATGCGCCAAGAGGGGACGGAGCGAGCAGGATCATCGCCTTTGGATAAGAATTACGCAGAGGGCACCTACCATTGTCGCGGCTGTGATCTGGCGCTTTACCCCTCAGACACAAAATACGACAGTAGAACGGGTTGGCCGAGTTTCTATCAATCTTTGCCGCGCGCGATTGGGACGAAAGAAGATCGAAAGTTATTCGCTGCGCGCACAGAAGTGCATTGCCGGCGTTGCGGCTCTCATCTTGGGCATGTCTTTAATGATGGGCCTGCACCTACTGGGAAACGTCACTGCATAAATGGCGTGTCATTGGTTTTCAAATCAGCTTAACGGTGGCGGTGCGATTTTTCTAGAAAAATCGTGCCCCTATTCAGGCACCTGATATAGATCGCGGATCGCATCAAGATCTGCTTCATATTCCCCAAGGGCGGCTTGCCCTTTGGGGCTCAGCCAATAGATGCCTTTGTCGACACGTTCGAACCAACCATAGTGATTGTTTGACATCAAATTGCGTGCTGTCGGAACACCCGTAATCTTCGCAATTTTAGAAGCTTTCGTCGGGCCATGGCCCTCGAGGAACCCCAAGCACTTTAAGGCGTCTTGGCGATAAGCTGTCACCAACCCTTGCCGCGTTGACCCCCCAGTATTGGGATCGCCGACAAGGCGTTGGAATTCACGTAGGTGTTTTTCGGTTTTCTTCTTGGATTTACGCGGCACATATGGCGTTGGATCCACATGCGCCTCAACAAAATTGTCAGACACGCGCACTGTCAGTAGGCCAAGCCCAAGACGACGACACAAGGACGAATTCCTCTTCAGAGATTTGATCCCGGATTTGCCCTTTGGACGCGGCACGCAGATGTACACCGTGTCACAGATCGAAAGTCGCTCAACCCCTTGGTGAAATAAGGAAAGCGAAAAGCCGGTCTTGAGTTCAACAATCACGGGCGGTTCATCGCCGCGCATCGCCATCACATCCAGCTTGCCGACTTCGCCTTTTACCTCATACCCCTGTGCTTCCAAAAAGGATTTCACAGGGGGGTAGAGGTCGGTTTCTAGCATGGCTTATTTAAAGTTCCGGCTGTCTTTCAACTGATCCCAAGCCCAAACCACTTCTTGCAGCTGTTCTTCCTGAGAGCGATCACCACCATTCATGTCGGGGTGAAGCACTTTGATAAGCGCTTTATATGACTTGCGAATTTCGGGTTTGGTCCAGAAATCCTTGGCCTCCAAAATTTCCATCGCGCGGCGCTCTGTCGGAGGTAGGCGTTTGGATGCACCGCCGCCTTTGCCAGGGTTACGGGTCGCATTGACGCCCAACACTTGATGTGGGTCCTCGATACCAAGACGTGCCCAAGCGGCGGCTTCTGGGTCTTTGACGGGCTTGGTTTCACGCTCCCAGACCTTGTCTTTGGATTGCTGAGCGTTCAACTCTGCCTCTGTTGTGCCGTTAAAGAAGTTCCATTTCAGGTTATACTCGCGCACGTGATCCTTGCAGAACCAGATGAAATCATCGAGCACATCCGGCGCACGCGGCGCGCGAAACTTGCCCGGAAGTTCGCAACCATCTTTGGTGCACACACGCTGAGATGTCTCGGATTCGCCCGACATCCCTCGACGACCACGTGGATTTTTCTTCTTTGCAGACGATACGGACATATCGAAACCAAAGGGATCGCTCTTCTTTTGCATTGCTCACCTCGTCCTATCAGGGGCATAACAATAGAGGAATTAGCAGCGGTTAGAAGGGGAGTTTCGTAAAAATGTCCAAGGCAGATGAAATTCGCTCAAAACTGGAGGCCGCTTTGGCCCCGAGTGAGCTTGATGTGGTGGATGACAGCGAGAGCCATCGCGGTCATGGCGGCTATCAAGAAGGGGGCGAGAGCCATTATAACTTGCGTATTCGCTCTGATGTGTTCGCAGGCAAGACCCGCATCGCACGCCACCGCATGGTGCACAGCGCGCTCGGGCCTGAGTTGATTGGCCGCATCCATGCTCTGGCGTTGGATCTGGATACGCCTTAGTCGCGGCGCTCTTCGTCTTCGGGTGTGTCGTCCTCAGAGATTTCAGCCTCATCGAGGCTTTCCGCCGTCTCTTCGTCGTCGTGCTCTGGTTCCGGCTCGGGCTCTGGCGCGTCGAGCAGTTTGGGCTCGAACGACTCTACATCCGTCTCGATCACGCGGCGAAACACCAGAACGTTGCGAAATACGGTGGTTTTGCTGGTTAGCCCTGCGCGTTCTTCGGAGGGCAGTGTTTCTGCGCGCTGATATTCCCAACCATCGCTGCCCATCTGGTTCATCAGCGTTTCCAAAGCGTTGGCGAATCGACCCTCAACCCCTTTGACACCTTTGCCCTTCTGGCCGCGGGCGGGTGCTGGGATGACTTTATACTCGTAACGCATGATCTCTGACCCCTTGGGTTTTATTATGCAGCGTATAGCAAGGGGGGGGGCAGAGGGGGAAGAGTGGTTTGCCGCGAGCTAATGGTGACGTTAATGCGAAAAGCTGCTGGTACGGTTAATTTGATGTGCTACAAAATTCTGTGCAGCAGAGAGCAAAAAATGAGCCCGTTTCCACTCTAGCTGATCAATGGCTTCTTCTAGTAAATCGATCGGGGTCGCGATGTAAAAAGGTCTTTTGGTGCTGGACTTTGATTGTTCTCCGTATCTGTGAGTAATCCAATCGATTTTGACCTCCGTCCAATCGTGGTAAATCGAGGCTATAGGAACTCCGCAAGCAATTTGCCCACGAAATGGAATGTTTACCGCAAGTTTATTCTTCTCAAGTTCTTCAACATTTTTATTATAAGCGTTGAGCTGATTGTTCATTTGAATAACAAGCTTCTTTAAGGTTCTGAATTCGTCAGCCATAATTGTCAGTTGCCGGCGCAGTTCTGTGTCATCTGCGGTAAAGGCATTCTCTAACCCAAAACGCGCACTCAGGTTTTGTAGCTCTTCACGCGATAGGGACGGTGAAGTGGTCCGGCAAAACTGGACAGCGTGCTAAGATGTATCCAACCTTGAAGAC
>NZ_MLCB01000174.1 GCF_001890925.1 Planktotalea frisia | reverse complement strand
GCCTCGTCGTCCAAAGTGTCGAGATATTCCCGTACAGCACGTGGTGCATCATCGGGGTCGGTCATACGGGCTGCCCAGTCATCAGGGTTGCTGGAGTTCTGTTTCTGGACATCAGCGCTTATCAAACTGGCATCCACGGCAAATCCCTGACCGCCCACGAGCCCTTCCGCCATGCAGCGCGCGACAGTCGTCTCAAATACGTGGCGCAGAAGATCGCTCTCGCGGAAGCGACCGTGACGGTTCTTGGAAAACGACGAATGATCCGGGATCCGGTCCGTCAGATCAAGGCGACAAAACCATCGATATGCCAGGTTCAGATGCACCTCCTCGCACAGGCGGCGTTCGGACCTGATGCCAGAGCAATACCCAACGAGTAGCATCCGGATCAGTAACTCAGGATCAATTGAAGGACGGCCTGTATGGCTATAGAAATCCGAAAGATGCGCGCGGATGCTGCTCAAATCCACAAACCGATCAATCGACCGCAGCAGGTGATCTTGTGGAACGTGATCCTCCAGAGAGAACTCATAGAACAGCGCCGCTTGCGCCTCCTGCTTTGGTCCCATCATCGCCAAATCCCCCAATCAATAAAGGAATTGAATCAGCGATTGACCATTCGATCAAGCAAGAGTTTTTCAACACAATC
>NZ_MLCB01000173.1 GCF_001890925.1 Planktotalea frisia | reverse complement strand
GTCTTCAAGGTTGGATACATCTTAGCACGCTGTCCAGTTTTGCCGGACCACTTCACAAGACACTGTACTTGGCGGCGACGGCGATGATATCATTCGTGCGAATGGTGTCAGTGATGTCTTGTCTGGTGGCGCGGGCGACGACACAATTGATTCTGGCTACCTTGGGGCTCGCTCCGTTGATGGCGGCGCTGGTAATGATCGCATTCTAGCAAGCGCAATTGGCAATGGCGGTTTTGAGTATTCCGGTGGCACTGGTGACGATAGGATTTCCGCGCAAAATACCGGTACAATTTCCATGTTTGGCGACGAAGGCAATGACACGCTGAATTTTTTCAACGGTGATGGCACAGTCTCTGGTGGAGACGGCAATGATCTTATCATTTCCAACAACAACGACATCGAAATGACCGGCGGCGCTGGAACAGATGCATTTGCAATCAAGCTCGGTTCTGACACAGACGTAATTACCGATTTTACACCGAGCGCGGATACGCTCTTTGTAACCTACAACGACAGTTATCAAACGGCTCCGCTTGCGTCTGATTTGAGTTTCCGTCAGTTGCCTGAAGGCGAAGCGAATGCGCCAGCAGTCGAGGTGGTGCTTGATTTGGGCGACGGCGAAGAAGAGGTCATGGCGATCCTGCTTGGTGATTATGACTTGGCTGATCTTAACACGAATGACGTCACAATCGTGCAGCGGGCAATGCTAGAAGATGCGTTTAATTCAACGGTGACAAGCGGTGCGACCGCTGGGGATGATACTCTCACCGGCACCGGAGCGAACGATATCATAAACGCTCTTGCAGGCGATGATCTTGTCGAAGGGCGAGATGGTAGCGATACGATACATGGCCAAGAAGGTGCGGATACGATCCTTAGTGGCGCGGGCGATGATTTCATCAGCACAGGTAATGACACGATTGTATATGACAATACCGTGCCCGGTCCGATAGATCGTGGCCCTGAGGACGAAGCTTTCGGCGGTATTGGCGATGACACGATCGAAGCGGGTGAGCGCGATGCGGAGCTGTTTGGTGAAGACGGCAATGACGTGCTGCTCGGTGGGAGCGCGGGTGTTCAGATCCTTGATGGTGGCGCAGTCGATGACACCTTGATTGCCGGCGATGCGGATCGCGTGGTGCAAACTCCACTCGGTGGTGTGATTGAAAACTCCGCGTTGATTGGCGGCGATGGCGACGATGTGATCCTTCTCGGGGATGAATACACGGCCACAGGGGGTGAAGGTGCAGATACGTTCATCGCCACGGATGGCGCATCATTCTACCCTCAAATCCTTGATTTCACGCGCGAAGATGATGTGCTGGTGATTGACTACCCAGAGGGTACAACCGCGCCAGAGTATGAAGATTTGCGCTATCAGACCGTGCCGCGTTTCTTTCGCACAACATTCCTTGGGGCGCATCTGAATGTCGGTGTCGAGAACGACGATGGCGACATCGAATGGCTCGCGCGGATCGACAATCTGGGCGGTTCGTCTCCTGCTGGCATGAACCCGTTCACCTATCCTGCGGGCACACAACTGCTACTGCCTGAGAATGTGGTGTTCGCGACGCCGAGCGAGATTGAAGCAATGCTGGGTCAAGGCCCCGCAAACGCAACATAAACAAACAGCGCGCTGTGTGCACTTGCTTCACGCGGCGCGCTGAATTGACGTTTCGATTTCAAACCGCGTCGTTGTTACGCGCTCTTGATCAAAACGACAAAAATTGTTCGGCGCGACAGAAATCCAATCGCTGCGCTGTGTCAGCGGTTCAGACACCACTTCGAAACCTGCACCCGAGCCGCGATTACGGTAATAAAGCGACGGCGGAGTAGCATCGCTGGCATATCGAAGTGCATATAGCGTCTCGCCATCACTCAACGCCAAACTCATGCGCAACCGTGGCTTCAAGCCAGCCTTGGCAGTCATATCATGCAACACTTGCACCGCGCGTTGCAAAGCACCAAGCGGGTCGTCCTCAAGGCCTTGCCCGAGCGCGATCAGGAACAACGCTTCGCTGTCTGTTGCACCTTTGCGCGCGTTATATAGTACATCGGGAATAGCCATATCAGCGCTTTTTCTAATGGTGTCAAAGCCGCCGATCTGACCGTTGTGCATAAAACTCCAACGCCCATGTGCAAAGGGATGGCAATTGTTGCGACTGATCGCTGTCCCCGTCGAAGCGCGCACATGGGCCATGAACAGACGCGAGCGCACTTGCCGTGCCAGCGCTGTCAAATTCGGATCGGACCACGCGGGATAAACATCGCGGTAAAGCCCGGGCTCTGGATGGTGGCCATACCATGCCAACCCGAACCCATCGCCATTAATGGTCGTTTTGCACTCTTCTGCTTCGCGCGCTTGAACGATCAGGGAATGCTCTGGCGCGCTGACAAGATCTGCAATGAAAATCGGTTCGCCGATATAGGCAGCCCAACGGCACATAATTTACGTCCCACGATTGTGTGTGCGCGCATAAAGAGTTGCGATAATCTTGCTTGCGGTCTTTTCGCAGGCGGCAGGGATAAATGCGTGGATCAAAGCAGCACCCGCCGCGCAGATAAGCAAAGTCGCGAAACGCAGAGCGAACCACATGTGTTCGAAATAGCCTTCATCGACGCTTTGTGGATGCTGAAAGAAGATGCGATTGATCATGTGTTTTGCTCCGATACGTTGGTTTTGGTCAACATGACCTAATCGGCGCATGAAAGTGTCCCAAAGTTCAACGCATGAGGAACATTGTGTGTGACATTATCCCGTGATATTCGGATTTTTATGGAATTAGATCAAACAGACCGCCGTATCTTGGGGCAAATGCAACGCGATTGCGACATTTCGCTGGAATCGCTTGGTGAAATAGTTGGCCTGTCGCGCAACGCCTGTTGGCGCCGGATCAAATTGCTAAGCGAAGCGGGCATCATCAAAGGCAAGGTTGCATTGCTTAATGCGGATGCGCTTGGCCTGGCTCTGACGGTTTTCATTCAAGTGCGCACAGATCAACATGACCCTGATTGGTCTGCTAAATTTGCTCGTGCGACCCGTACGTTACCACAGATCCAAGGGGTTTATCGCATGTCCGGTGATCTTGATTATCTCATCCGCGCGCAGGTTGCAGACATGAAAGATTACGATCACCTCTATCAAAAGCTGACAAGCTCTGTTTCACTCGCAGATGTCTCGGCCAGCTTTGTGATGGAAGAGATCAAAGACACCACCGCCCTGCCCCTTTGAAAGTTTGCGCCCATGCCGACCCATTACATTATTCTTTTGTTTGCTGTTTTTAGTGAAACCATCGGTACTGCAGCCCTGCAAGCCAGCCAGCAATTTACCAAATTTTGGCCATCCGTGATCGTTGTGATTGCCTATGCGGTGAGTTTTTATCTGCTCGCCCTTGCGCTGCGCACGATTCCGCTTGGAATTGCCTATGCACTTTGGTCGGGACTTGGCATCTTTTTTATCGGCTGTATCGGCTTTTTGGTGTACGGGCAAAAACTCGATTTGCCCGCAGTCCTTGGTATGGGAATGATCCTGAGTGGTATCATTGTGATCCACCTTTTCTCAAACACATCAACGCATTAGCGTTTAACCCATCGCGCGCAAACGCTTGATCAGACTTGAGGTGTCCCAACGACCACCGCCTTGTTTTTGCACGTCTTTGTAGAACTGATCGACCAAAGCAGTGACCGGCAAGCTCGCACCGTTTTCGTCTGCCGTATTAAGGCAGATCCCAAGATCCTTGCGCATCCAGTCGACGGCAAAGCCATGCTCGAACTCATCATCTAGCATCGTCTCGTACCGGTTCGCCATTTGCCACGATCCTGCGGCACCTTGTGAAATGACTTCAACAACGGCACGCCCGTCGAGTCCCGCTTTCTCAGCGAAATGCAAAGCTTCCGACAAACCCTGAACCAAGCCAGCAATTGCGATTTGATTGCACATCTTGGTCATCTGACCCGCACCGCTCTCGCCAATACGGCGACACATCTTTGAGTAGGCATCCATCACCGGCTCTGCGCGCGCATAAGCACCCTCGTCGCCGCCACACATGATCGACAAAGCCCCGTTTTCAGCGCCTGCTTGCCCGCCAGAAATCGGTGCGTCCACAAAACTGATCTGCGCGCCGTCGGCGGCTTTGTAGAGCTCTGCGGTGACTTTGGCAGAAACCGTGGTGTGATCGACAAAGACCGAACCGCTCTCCATGCCCGCAAATGCGCCATCATCACCAAGGCACACAGAACGCAGATCATCATCATTGCCCACACAAGCAAACACAAACTCAGCGCCCTCGGCGGCCTCACGCGGGGTGGCTCCAAAACTACCGCCATTTGCATCCGCCCAAGCACGCGCCTTTTCAGCCGTACGGTTATAAACTGTCACCTCGTGACCCGCTTTCACCAAATGCGCCGCCATTGGAAATCCCATGACTCCAAGACCTAAAAATGTACATTTCGCCATCGGCTTTTCCCTTCGCTTGAATTACCCTAAACGGTGTGTCGAAGCGCGCGCACAATGACAAGGGCTTAGCCGCATAAACGCGCCGCATATGGAACGAGAGACTGACCTATGGTGATGATTTTTCGCTGGGTGTTACGCCTGACAGGTGCTGCGATTGGGCTCGCCGTTTTAGCGGCTTTCCTTGCGTATTTTCTCGCGTCTCGCTCTTTGCCCGACTACACCAAAACACTTGAGGTAGACGGGATAACTGCGCCTTTCGAAATCGTACGCGACAATGCCAACGTGCCCCATATCTTTGCGAGCAATGACGCGGATGCCTTCTTTGGCCTTGGCTATGCCCATGCGCAGGACCGCTTGTGGCAAATGACCATGCTGCGCCGCACGGCCCAAGGACGTTTGTCCGAAGTTTTTGGTCGCCGCACGCTGAGTATCGACACGCTTTTGCGTCGTCTCGATATCTACCGCCTCGCAAGCTTGTCTGTGGCAAGTCAAGACGCACGCACAACGGATGCGCTGAATGCTTATGCGGCTGGCGTGAATATGCGCATCACCGAGATAAACAATCGCTCACTCGGGCGCGGTGCGCCTGAAATGTTTATGTTCGGATCCCCTATCTCTACGTGGCGCGCTGCGGATTCACTGGCAGTGACCAAACTCATGGCGTTGCAGCTTTCGGGGCATTTGCAAGATGAAGTCTTGCGCGCACGCACGTCGCTTGTGTTGCCCGATGAAGCGCGTCTTTCTGATATTTTACCCGACATGCCCGGTACAGGCATCGCGGCTTTGCCCGAATATGCTTCGCTCTTTAAAGCCCCCTTGCCACGCTATGCGGCGGCCTCGGAACCGCGCCATTCGCTGCATCCAGTCCCCGCGCGTGGGCTTGGCGGTGCAT
This sequence comes from Planktotalea frisia, assembly GCF_001890925.1. GTDB lineage: Bacteria > Pseudomonadota > Alphaproteobacteria > Rhodobacterales > Rhodobacteraceae > Planktotalea > Planktotalea frisia. Next base: position 18,582 of record NZ_MLCB01000173.1, on the reverse strand, counting down.
CCAACGCTTGGGCTGCCGCGCCTACACGTTCGGCGACGGGCGGCACAATTCTAGCCAATGATCCACACTTAGGGTTCACCGCCCCTGCGATCTGGTATCTCGCTCGGCTTGAGCTTGAATCGGGCGGTGTAATCGGCGGCACGATACCTGGTATGCCTGTGGTTCTTGCTGGGCGCAGCGGTACGATTGGTTGGGGCATCACATCGTCCTACCTTGATGATCAAGACGTGTTCATCGAGCAACTCAACCCTGACAACTCAGAAGAATATCGCACACCAAATGGGTTCAAACCGTTTGAAACGCGCAAGTCGATAATCAACATCAAAGACGATGAGCCTGTCACGTTGACCCTGCGTTGGACCGACAATGGTCCTGTGCTTTCTGGCTCTGATTTCTCGCTCGCCGCGATCACGCCGCAAGGGCATGTCGCCTCTTTTGCTTGGACCGCACTCAGCCCGCGCGACACGTCGCTCAGCGCGGCTATGGGGATTATGCAGGCCGCGGATGTGCAAAGTGCACTGATCAGTGCACAGAGCTATATCGCGCCCTCTCAGAACCTCACACTCGTCGACAAGGACAAGATCGCGCTGAAACTCATCGGTGCGATGCCAGAGCGCGATGTGAACCACCAAAGCAAAGGGCGCATGCCCAGCCCCGGCTGGATCGCTGAAAACCGTTGGAAAGGTGTGTTTCCAATCACAACCAATCCTGAATTTATAGAGCCTGTTGGTGGTATTCTTGGCAATACCAATAACAAGATTGTCGAACGCCCGTTCCCTGTGCATGTGAGTTATGAATGGGGCGACAGCCAACGTGTGCAGCGTTGGCAGCGCCTGATGCAGACGCGCCAAGTGCATACCCGTGACAGTTTTGTGGAAGCGCAGCTCGACACGGTCAGCTTCACCGCGCGCACACTTTTGCCGCTCATCGGTGCTGATCTGTGGTTCACCGGAGAGCCTGCTCCGAACGGCACACCGGAGCGTAAACGTCAAATTGCGCTGGATCTGCTCGCCAATTGGAACGGTGAAATGAACGAACACTTGCCCGAACCGCTGATATATTCCGCATGGCTTCGCGCGCTTCAGGACCGGCTGATCAAGGATGAGCTCGGCCCGCTGGCGACAGAATTCAAACATGTTGAACCGCTCTTTATCGAACGCGTATTCCGCGACATCTCTGGCGCCGCAGAGTGGTGTGATATTTTGCAATCCTCGCCCAAGGAAACCTGCACCGATGTCTCGCGTATCTCACTTGATGCTGCGATTTTGTGGCTAGAAGAAAACTATACCACCGATCTTGCGTCACTGCGTTGGGGTGATGCGCATCAGGCCACACATGATCACGCGGTGCTTGGTGATGTGCCTGTGTTGCGCTATTTTGTGAATATTCGCCAATCGACGTCTGGTGGCGACCACACGCTTATGCGCGGACGTACCCAAGGCGGCCTTGGCCCCGATGCGTTCCTCAATGTGCACGGCGCTGGCTATCGTGGCGTTTATGATTTTGCCGATCCTGACAGCTCGCTCTTTGTGATCTCGACAGGTCAATCGGGCCATCTGTTCTCGCGCCACTACGATGATCTAGGCGCGCTCTGGCGGCGTGGTGAATACATACCGATGTCGTTGGATGAAGGCCTTGCGCGGGCGGCGGCTGTGGGTATCACGACCCTAAACCCGAGAGAAAACTAAGCGTTTCCTCTCTTAATAAATATCCCCGCCGGAGGCATAAAATCTCTTATAGCGACTCAAACTGCGCGCGGTCTTTGGCTTTCCAACGCAGATCCAACTCGAACCCGTTCTCGCTTTGCCGTTCAGCTTCTACGAGCGAGCGCTCAAACAACCAAGCGCGCTTACGGCCATCGGAATACGGCAACACCAATGTCTCGGCAATGATCTCACCTTCCAGAGCCAATTCAACAGCTTGCACGAAGTCCTTCATGCCAAATCCTGTCACGGATGAGGTCGCAATGACCTCTTCATGACGTGCCGCGCGGGCCAGAACGGCGTCGTGATCATCTGGCTCTAACAGATCGATCTTATTCCAAACTTCGATCTGATTTGCGTTCTCACCAACACCCAACGACGTCAGAATGCTCCGCACGTCTGCGGCCTGCTCTTCGCTGCCTTCATGCGAAATATCACGTACATGGACGATTAGATCAGCGGCAAGTACTTCTTCTAGCGTCGCACGAAACGACGCGACAAGCTCGGTTGGCAGATCAGAAATAAATCCAACCGTGTCTGAAAGAATAACCTGCGGCCCATCGGGCAATTCAACCGCGCGCATTGTCGGATCAAGCGTCGCAAAGAGCATGTCTTTGGCAAAGACCTCAGCCCCCGTAAGTTTGTTGAACAACGTCGACTTACCCGCGTTTGTATAGCCAACGAGGGCGACAATCGGGAACGGCACTTTGGCGCGTGCTTCTCGGTGCAACGCGCGGGTTTTCACGACTTTCGACAGTTTTCGACGCAAACGCACAAGCTGGTCATCAATGGCACGGCGATCAGATTCGATCTGTGTTTCACCCGGACCGCCGACAAAGCCAAGCCCGCCACGCTGGCGTTCCAAGTGGGTCCAAGCCCTTACCAGACGCGTGCGTTGATAGCTAAGCGCTGCCATTTCGACCTGCAACACACCCTCGGAGGTGCGCGCACGATCCGAGAAGATCTCTAGGATCAGGCCGGTCCGATCCAGCAGCTTCACGCCCCAAGCTTTCTCAAGATTGCGCTGTTGGACTGGCGTTACAGGGCCGTCGATCAGAACCAGATCAATCTCGTGTTCATCAAACACATTGTGCAGTTCTTCGATTTTTCCCTTACCAAACAACATTCCTGCATGTGCCTTGGGTAAACGCACAATCGTCTCACCAAACACTTCCAACCCGGGCAATGCTTCAGCCAAGGCGACAGCCTCCGCCAAAGCGGGTTCAGGCAAACGCCTGTCATTGTTGCTTTTGATGTCAGGGTGCAGGACCCATGTGCGGGTCACCGACGGATCATGCCCCATCAGTTTGCGTCTTCGCCCTCATACAGAGAGATAGGCTGGCTTGGCATGATCGTTGAAATCGCATGCTTATAGACCAGCTGAGACTGCCCATCGCGGCGCAAAAGGACACAAAAGTTGTCAAACCACGTGATCACACCTTGAAGCTTCACACCGTTGATCAAAAAGACCGTGACGGGAACTTTGGTTTTGCGAACATGGTTGAGGAATGCGTCTTGCAGATTTTGTCTATCAGTGGCCATTGGGACATGCCTTTTTTCTTGTGTTATTATTTTTGGGCGCAGCAATACGCGCGAGGCGTCTCACGCGAACCATAATAGCAAAAGTATGTCGCCTTGAGCGCTGAGTTTCCAGCGCTTTTTTGTACCAAGTCTGATTATCTGCGTATGTGCGTTATCGTCGCCAAAGGTCTGGCGTCAAAAGCGCGATGATTGCAAGGGTTTCGAGGCGCCCCAAAACCGTAGCGGCGGCAAAGCACAGCTTTGCGCCTGTAGAGAGTTCGGTCAGTAATATTTGCTCGGGCGCGGCCACATCAAGCAAGGGGCCAGTGGTAGACAGCGCCGCGACGGACATGATCAAAGCATCCGCAAAGCTCGCTCCAAATCCGGTTAAAGCTAACGTGACGACAGCCAGTGACATGGCAAACAGCATGAAAAAGATCCAAGCTGTGTACGCTCCTTGGCGACGGATGCGACGATTACCGGCACCTTTGCCGCTCACAGATGACGGATGGATCAGCTTTTGCATCTCGCGCAGGCCATTCAGATATAGCGTAAAGACCCGCAGTAGTTTCACTCCACCCGCAGTCGTCGCCACACCGCCGCCCATCAAAGCAAGCCCCATCAAGATCAACCCGGGCGTCGCGAGCCCTGACCAATCTTGAGCACCGCTCCATTCGGAACTGACAAACCCTGTTGTTGTCAGGAACGATAGAACAGTAAACATGCCGCCCCAGAGCGCCTTGAGTCCAAGCCAGATGTTGTCTTCTTCATTCACCTCAAAGGCACCCAGCCAGTGACGCATAAACAGCAAAAACGGCACGCCGAGCACTAAGATGATTCCAATACGAAACTCGGCATCCTCATGCAGACCGCGCGTTTTGCCTGTGATGGTATCCGTCGAAAATGTCAGCCGCGAGAGCGCGAACAATAAGAATACAAAAATCAAAAACTCTGCCGCGACGGCGTTGGTGCTTTCCTCAATACCACCGGATCCTGAAATCCCGCTTGTCGACAATGTCGCCATCGCATGCATCAAGCTCTGCAAAGGTGTATCGCCCGACAGGATCAAACAAAACCAGAGCGTGGCTGTCAGACCCGCATAAATCGGAAAGAACAGCTTTGCAGCACGTATCAAACGCTGACCGGGAGACGCCGCGCGCATGTCAAAGCGGCGCAAACCACCTTGCCCTGGCTCCGCGCTGGTCGTGACTTCAAATCCTCCCAAATTCAGCGGTGCTAGAATCGCAGCTGCTGCGATCCACATCAAAAGTCCACCAAACCAGGCAACCATGCCACGCCACAAATGCAGACTGTCGGGCAAACGCGTGTGATCAGGGAACAGCGTGGCACCCGTTGTTGTGATAGACGAAACCATTTCGAAATAGGCATTCACAAAACTGGTTGTGCGCAGCGCTTCGTAGAAAGGCACAGCAAGGATCACAGGCAACACGGCAAAAACCGCGAACAATGCTAAAAGGTGCTCCAGCGCGTTGCTATGAGATGGGCGCCCGGACAGAGCGACGCCGATCAACGCGCAAAGCATTAATCCCAACGTGGCAGAATAAAAGAAGCTGCGCGCGACATGAAACGCCTCTTGGCTCAGCGCATGGATCGCAGGGATATACATCGACAGCAGTGCAATCATGATGAAAATCAGGAAAACCGGTAGCTGCAGGATACGCTCAAGCATGAGAGCGGCTCAGAAGAAATCGATGGAGACTTGAAGCAAACGCTCCACCTCTGGCACATCTGCACTCATCGTGAAAAGCGCGATCACATCACCTTCTTCGATACGCAGTTTGCCAGTTGGCCGCAGCAACTTCCCATCCTTGAGAATGCCGCCCACAAGCACGCCTTCAGGGAAATCCACATCGCGGATCAATTGTCCGGCCAGCGGTGAGGTCGAGAGCACTTCAGCCTCAATCATTTCCGCCTCGGCATCACCTATCGAGTAAACCGAACGCACACGACCATGGCGGATGTGGCGCAAAATCGAACTCACAGTAGTCGCACGCGGGTTGATATATGCGTCAATGCCAAGCGGTCCCATCAAGGGCACAAGCGTTGGATCATTGATGAGTGCCACAGCCATCGGACAGCCCGCGGCTTTGGCGCGTACTGCTGCAAGCATGTTGGTTTTGTCGTCATCGGTCACAGCCAAAACAGCGTCCGCGCGATCGATATTCGCTTCGCTGAGCAATGCCCGATCAAGCCCGTCACCGTGCAAAACAATCGTGCGTTCCAACGCATCAGCGGCGAATTCAGCGATACTGCGATTTTTTTCAATAATTTTCGCGCGTACACGGGTCGTACGTTTTTCGAGGGCCTGCGCAACGGCAAGCCCGACATTTCCACCACCAATCAACACCACACGTTCTTGGGTGCGATGGGTTTTGCCGAAGATTTCCATCGTGCGGCCAACATCATCCACATGGCAAAAAATGTAGCATTGATCGCCGACAAAGAGCTGATCTTGTGCTTCGGGCGCAAAAAGAGTGCCTTCGCGCCTTACTCCCACAACGATCGAGCGCAGCGTTGAGAACAGATCCGTCAATTGGCGCAAAGGCGTATTGATAACTGGACAATTCTCTTCAATCTCCAGGCCAAGCAACTGGGCTTTGCCGTCGAAAAAGGTCTCGGTGTCAAATGCTGAGGGTGCTGAAAGCCGCTGCAAAGCAGCATCCGCGACTTCCTTTTCAGGACTGATCACAACATCAATCGGCATGTGATCGCGGCGGTAAAGATCGGAATAAATCGCGTCCAGATAAGACTGGCTACGCAAACGCGCAATCTTGCGCGGGATTGAAAACACAGAGTGCGCAACCTGACACGTGACCATATTCACTTCATCAGAATGGGTCGCTGCGATAATCATATCGGCATCACGTGCACCTGCTTTGGACAAGATGTCAGGATAGCTCGCGAAACCCGCAATGCCCTGAACGTCCAATGAATCCGTTGCACGACGCACCAGCTCGGCGTTGTTATCAACCACCGTCACGTCGTTACGCTCACCGGAAAGATGTCGCGCGATCTGCCAGCCAACCTGACCAGCACCGCAAATAATGACCTTCATGTTCGGCCTCTGCTGAACTCACGTTTGACTTGCATGACAGAGACGCTCAAAACCGTCAATGCCGCTCTCTCGCTTCATCTTTCCAAATAAACTTAACCTTGCAGCCCTTAGGCTGCTCAAACAAGCGCGCCTGAAAGGCGCTCAATCAGGTCGGTGATCAAAGCCTTAGCGTGCCTCTTCTTCCTCGATTTGTGCAACACGTGCGCCTGCTTTGTTCGTGGTCACAACGCCCAACGACTTTAATTTGCGGTGCAGTGCAGAGCGCTCCATCCCGACAAAGTTCGCAGTGCGCGATATATTGCCGCCAAAACGATTGATCTGGGTAAGCAAATATTCGCGTTCAAACGCTTCTCGCGCTTCGCGAAGCGGCAATGTCGCTAGTGAACCCGACAAAACAACGCGCCCTTCTTCATCGCTCGAGTGCTGCTCGTTGGGCAGTTCTTTCGCTTCGATTGGGCCTGTACCATCGCCGAGGATCAAGACGCGTTCCACGAGGTTTTTCAACTGACGTACGTTTCCGGGCCAAACCATTGTTTGCATCAAAGCCGCGGCTTCATCAGAAAATTCACGCGCGCTCAGGCCTTGGCTCTTGTTGCACTCCGCAATGAAATGCGCGCCAAGAAGCGGAATGTCTTCGCGACGCTCCTCCAAAGATGGCACAGGGATTGGCACCACGTTCAAGCGATGAAACAACTCTTGACGGAAACGGTCCGCGTCAATTTCTGCCTCCAGATCTCGGCTGGTTGACGATATGACCCGCAAATCCACACGGACCTTGTCAGATCCACCAACGCGCGTGAATTGTTGATCCACAAGCACGCGCAAAATCTTGCCTTGCGTGCCCAGCGGCATATCCGCGACCTCGTCGAAATAGATCACGCCACCATTGGCTTGCTCTAGCAAGCCGGGTTGCACGCCGTTATCTTTGCCTTCCCGACCAAACAGCACTTCCTCCATGCGATCAGGCTCCACACCTGCGCAATTCACCGTCACAAACGGCGCATCCGCACGGTTTGAATTCGCGTGGATATAGCGCGCGGCGACTTCTTTGCCTGAGCCAGCAGGTCCACGCAAAAGCACGCGACCGTTGGATTTGGTAACCTTGTCAAGCTGCGAGATGAGCGTTCGGAATGAGGCACTATCACCGATCATTTCCGTACTTGGCGCATCACGGCGTTTAAGCGATTGGTTCTCATGGCGCAAACGCGAGGTTTCCATCGCACGGCGTATCACCACCAAAAGCTGATCAATATTGAACGGCTTTTCGATAAAGTCGTAAGCCCCCTGTTTGATGGCAGCGACCGCAATCTCGATATTGCCATGACCTGAAATGATCACCACAGGCACATCTGGATGATCCTTTTTGATCACCTTTAGAATGTCGATGCCATCCATCGAGCTGTCTTTGAGCCAGATGTCGAGGATCATCAGCGCGGGTTGTTCTTTGGCCACTTGCGCCATGCACTCGTCCGACGTTCCCGCAAGTCGTGTCGTGAAACCTTCGTCTTCTAGGATATCCGAAACCAGTTCTCGGATATCGCGTTCATCATCCACAATTAGAATGTCGCCCATCATTCTCTCCACCATTTAACGTTTTGTTGTTGTTTCAAGACCCTGCGTCCTCCGCATTCAAAATCGGCAAGCGCACCACTGCCATCGCACCGGCTTGGCCTTTCCCATTCATCAAAGGCGCATCGGTTAGAACCAATGAACCTCCGTGTTCTTCGATAATCTTTTTCACGATCGGTAGACCCAACCCCGTGCCTTTGTCGCGTGTCGTCACATAAGGCTCGAACAAGCGCCCGCGATCTTCGGGCAAGCCGATACCGCTGTCTGCGATCTGGATAAGTGCCACATTTGCATCCTGTGTAAGTGAGATAGACACTTTACGCACAACATCCGCGTCACCATGTTTCTCGACATAGCTTTCGATTGCTTCGCCTGCGTTTTTGATCAGATTGGTCAGCGCTTGATTGATCATTGTCGCATCAAACTCTGCAGTAAACTCACCCACTGGCAGCGTCACATCAAAGGACACATCAGGCTGCCCAACCTCTTGCAGCAGTGCCGCATCACGCACCATTTGCGTCAAATCCCCTGTACGGCGATCCGGTTCCGGCATGCGTGCAAACTTACTGAACTCATCCACAATTCGCCGTAGATCGCCTGTTTGACGAATGATCACGCCTGTCATCTGTTCAAGCTTTTCGGCGTCATCCCCAACTTGGGACATGAATTTGCGTTGAATACGCTCAGCCGAGAGGTGGATTGGGGTTAGCGGGTTCTTGATCTCATGCGCAATACGTCGCGCCACATCGCCCCAAGCGGCCATGCGCTGAGCGGTGACCAGATCGGTCACATCATCAAAGGCGACAACATAGCCCTCTAACGTGCCATCATCGCGAAAACGTCGTGAAACGCGCACGAGTAAGTTCTCAAGCTGACCATCACGGCTGACTTTTACCTCGCTTTGTGCAGTGATCAATTGACCTGTGCGCAGCTTTTCGAGCAAGGGGCCAAATTCCGGCACAGCGACCGAAAGCGCCATGTCCTGACGATCTTCGTGCCATCCCAGCAGGCGTTCTGCAGATCGGTTCACAAAAGAAATGCGCCCGTCCTCATCAAGCCCAACCACGCCAGACGTCACCGAGGAAAGCACAGAATCAAACATGCGACGGCGACGCTCAGTCTGTCGGTTGTTTTCCATCAACGTGTCGCGCTGGCCCTTCAACTGCCGTGTCATCTGGTTGAAGTAACGTCCAAGCATCGCGATTTCATCATCGCCCTCTTCTTCAAGCACCTGTACGTCCAGATTGCCGCTCCCCACGCGCTGCGCCGCCCCCGCGAGGCGGCCCACAGGACGCGATAAACGTTCCGCGAACCAGAGCCCAAGCCAGACCGCAGCAAGAATCAGAATCACCGCAAAACCGAGATAAATAAGCCCGAACTCAAAGAGACGGCGTCCCCGTTCGCTTTCTTGTTGTTGATAAAACAACGCAGTTTCTTGAGTTTCATCCAGCAATTTAAGCAGATCGCCATCCACATCGCGGCTCACATATAGATATTCGTCGAGATACCCAGTCAGGTGCACCAAAGCGCGAAACTCGTTATTTTCCCAATCTTTGATAATGACGAGCCCGTTTTCGCGCGCGGCCTTCAGCTGGATCGGGGCAAGTTCATCGAAATCAAACAAATAGGACCGCTCGCCACGCGCTTGCACAGTGCCTGTGCCATCCACCACGAATGCTTCGCGCAGGCCGCGTTGGATCTGCAATTGGCCATCAACCAGCACTTCGCGCATGCTTGCTGTAAAGGAAAAACGAACTTCTCCGCGCCGCGCGTTCAGATAAGCTGCAAGCGCCTCCGCATCTTGTGTCAAATCACCGCGCTGTTCGGTTTCATAAGCTTGCGCCGCAGCTAAAGAGTTGCCCACAACACGTTGAACACGCTGCGAAAACCATGCCTCTAGACCCATATTGATCGTCAAGCCCGCAAAGATCGCAACGGTGACGGTCGGTATAAGCGCCATCAATGCAAACACACCTGTGAGGCGCAGGTGAAGCCGTGATCCCGCCGAACGCGCCCGTCGCGCCGCGATCATCTGCGCTACGCGTTGTAAAACCAAGGCGGCAACAACCAGAACATAGACCAGATCAAGCAGCAGTACGAAACGCAGCGCTGGTCCACCAACGTTTTGATCAAGCGGGCCAAGGACCAAAAACGTGGCCAATGCCAGCACAGGACCTAACAGTACCACGCCAAGCGTGATCGCATTTTGAACACGGCGCTGCCGACGCAGATGCGATAGACGCACCCACAAAGACAGCTTTGCTCGCCGCTCCGCTTTTAGCGGTGCAGGCTCTGTAATAGGCTGGCTCACGCGCTGCCCTCGATCTTTGGAAGCATTTGCTCCACCGCCAAATTCTGTGGCTCTCGTTGCGCATTCGCTCATGGAAAATTTCGGAGCGATGCGTATGGGCCACGTTTATGTTGCGGTTTTACATCAATTTGCGGCGCCGTGTCACGCGAATATCGAGGTCAGTTATCTTCTTACGCAAGGTATTGCGGTTAATACCTAACAAATCAGCACATTTAGCCTGATTTCCACCTGTCGCTTCGAGCGATATTTCTATCAAAGGTTGCTCAAACTCGCGCAAAATGCGGGCATAAATGCCAGCGGGTGGCAAAGATCCGCCGTGCAAATCGAAATATCGGCGCAAATGACGCTCAACAGAGGCTGACAGTTTCTCGGTCGAATTGCCGCCTGTTAGTACAGGTTCAAGGTCTGGCTGATTGCCCAGAACGGCCTCAATTTCGCTACGTGTGATTTCGTCAGTGCGCGCGTTCAAACCAAGGCGACGCATTGCGTTTTCAAGCTGACGTACATTGCCGGGCCATGTGTAGTCATGCACGATCTTGCGGGCATCTGCCCCAAGCTTGCGAGGGGCGCTGTTCTCAAATTCTGACTTGCTCAGAAAATGCGCGGCCAGCAATTCGATATCATCCACCCGTTCGCGCAAAGCTGGAACATTCAAAGCCGCGCCATCAAGGCGGTAGTAGAGGTCTTGGCGCAAAGCGCCGCTTTCTAGGCGGCTTGAGAGGTCAACAAGCGAGGTCGCCAGAAAACGTGGCACATGTTCGCCAGGCGAATCCATCATCCGAACAAGTCGCGCTTGGGCCTCAAGATCAATGTCAGCGATCTCCTCGATCAAAAGCGTGCCGCCTTTCACGCGTGCCAAAACGCGTGCGGGCCCTTCGATATCTTGCAAATCTGCCGTGGTGACGGCAATGAATGGCAAAGTGCGACGATCAGAGAAATCGTGGATCGTGCGTGCAATCGCTGTCTTGCCCGTGCCGGATTCACCCGTGATTAGCACAGGAATATCGGTGTTCATCACCCGCGCGATCAAGGAATAGAGCTCTTGCATGACAGGGGTTTTGCCAACCAACGGTAAATCATCGCCCGAACCACGTTCATCAGGTGACGCTTTTGACGAGGTTCCACGCGTCTCTAACGCACGCGCGGTGCGTTTCATCAAATCGGGCAGATCAAATGGTTTGGGCAAATAGTCGTATGCGCCGACTTCAGTCGCTTTGATCGCGGTCATGATCGTGTTTTGCGCTGAAATAATGATGACAGGCAGGCCCGGTCGATCTTGCTGGATCTTTGGCAGCATTTCGAGCCCGTTGCCATCAGGCATCATCACATCCGAAATCACCACATCACCGCGTCCTTCAGCGACCCATCGCATGAGTGTGGTCAGCGAAGAGGTGGCGTGCACTTTGCACCCTGCCCGCGTCAGCGCTTGCGTCAAAACTGTGCGAATTGTCCGATCGTCATCAGCGACGAGAACTGTGCCGTCCATTACGCGGTATCCTTGTTTTGTGAGGGTGTTTCAGTGGCCATAGGAAGCGAAAGGCGGAAAACAGTGCGTCCTGGAGTTGAGTCCACCGCGACCCATCCACCATGATCCGCGATAATTTTCGACACCAAAGCAAGCCCGAGCCCTGTGCCGTTTTCGCGCCCTGACACGAACGGATCAAATACGTTCTCCGCCAGCTCAGGCGGCAAACCAGGACCATCGTCAATCACTTCTATCTGCAACGGCAAAGCCCGACTGTCCCCACCGGAACGGCGCAGGCTGTAGGAATGTTCGAAAAACGTGCGCAGCTTAATGGTGCCACCCGCGTCAGGCGCCGCCTCTGAAGCGTTCTTGAGCAAGTTCAGAATGACTTGCAGCAATTGATCCTTGTCCACATGCGCATGCGGCAGCGAGGGGTCGTAATTTTCTAGGATCGTCATCCGCGCGCCAACACCAAGCAAGGTCGAGCGCCGCGCGCGATCCAGCACATCATGCAAGTTAACGCTGCCCAAATCCGGTGCACGCAGATTGCCGAATTGCTCAACCTGATCGAGCAGCTTTACGATGCGACGGGATTCCTCGACGATGAGATCCGTCAGTTCCAAATCTTCGCTAGGCAAGTTCATCGACAGGAGTTGCGCCGCACCTGTGATACCCGCCAGTGGGTTCTTGATCTCATGGGCCAGCATTTCCGCCATGCCAATTGCAGACTTCGCGGCTGATTTGACGCCTTCGCTTTGGCTGAGACGCCCGGCCAATTCGCGTGGTGAGATCATCAAAATCATCGTGCCCGCAAAGCCTGCAAGTGGTGCGATCTGCAACGTACATTGCAATGGCGCGCGATCGCCTGTGCCTACATCAATGTCGTTCACAAACAACGGTGACATGTTGGTGCGCGCGCGGCTCAACGCTTGCTCGATGGGCGCATCAACGGCCAGTTTGTCCCAGATTGGCGTGCCCATGAGCGCTTTGGCCGAAGAATTGAAGAACCCTTCAGCGGCAGGATTAATGTCCGATATTTTGTCGTCTTTGTCGATCAAAACAGTCGCGACAGGCATCGACATCCAAAGCGTTGCGTCAGTGTTCATGCGGCAACCTCTTGATTTTGTGCAGGGTCGAGTGCTGCACCAAGCAACGCCATCACGTCGCTTGAAGTGCGCGTTGTCAGAACTTTTTTGCGCAGTGCCGGCAATGTGGCGACGCCGTCCATATACCAACCCAAATGCTTGCGCGCGACGCGGCTGCCAAGCTCTTCGCCGTAAAAATCCAGCATCGCCCCGTAGTGCCCTTGCACCATTTCAACGAGCGCTTGTCCCTCAGGAATACTCGGCTTTGGCAGGCCGTAAAGGTCAGCGGCGATCTGTGCCAAGGCCCAAGGACGCCCTTGAGCACCCCGCCCGATCATCACGCCATCCGCACCGCTCAACTTCAATGCTTGGCGCGCTGTTGCTGCGTCAACGATGTCACCATTGGCGATGACGGGAATTTTGACCGCATCCTTGATCGCGTGGATAGCACTCCAATCCGCTTGACCTTTGTAAAATTGACAACGGGTTCTGCCATGGATTGTTAACATTTTGATACCGGCGGCTTCGGCACGCACCGCCAGCTCTGCGGCATTCATCAGATGTTCATCCCAACCAAGGCGGGTTTTTAACGTCACAGGCAGGTCAACCGCTGCAATAACCGTTTCGATCAAGCCCAAAGCGTGATCCAAGTCTTTCAATAGCGCAGAGCCTGAGTAGCCGTTGGTCACTTTTTTCGCAGGGCAACCCATATTGATGTCGATGAGCTGTGCGCCGTTCCCAGCCGCCATTTTCGCAGCTTCACCCATCCAATAGGCATCGCGCCCTGCGATCTGAACCGATGTATTCACAGCGCCAAATCCCAGCTCCGCTTTCTCGCGCACACCCGGTTTGGCCTGCACCATTTCTTGGCTGGCAACCATTTCACTGACAACCAAACCTGCGCCGAAAGAGCTCACCAGATTGCGAAACGGCAGGTCTGTAATGCCTGCCAACGGCGCCAGCAAAACTGGTGGTGAAAGGGGCAATTCGCCTATGTGAAGCTTTGGTGTCATAAATCTCGCATATCGTGGGTTTTCAAAGGGCTCAATGATCTGGTGGGTAAATAATTGGCAAAAACCAGCAAGCGCTTATTTTTTAATCAAATACAGCTGTGATTGCGCCGATCTGATGCGTTGTCTATGAAGAAATTATGAAAACGACAAAGCAAAATATGCAGATCGCCGCCGTCATTGTCGCCGCTGGTCGCGGCACGCGTGCGGGGGGCGAAATCCCGAAGCAATGGCAAGAGGTTGGCGAACATTCGGTCGCCGCTTGGAGCTGCGCACGGTTTCGCTCTCGTGCTGATATTGCTGAGATTATCTTGGTCATTCACCCAGACGATCGGGTTTTTGCACAAAGTATTAAAGGGGTTACGCTGGTTCATGGCGGTGCAACGCGCGACGGGTCTGTTCATAATGGTCTCAAGGCGCTTGCTGCGGACATAACGCATGTTTTGATCCATGATGTGGCACGCTGCACGGTCTCAGATCGGGTTATCGATGGTGTTATTGACGCGCTCCAGACGGCCGATGGCGCGGCACCTGCACTGCCTGTGAGTGATGCGCTTTGGATTGGTGCAGATTGCAAAGTCAGCGGCACGCAGGATCGCACAGGCCTGTTTCGCGCCCAAACGCCGCAGGGGTTTGCGCTTCGTGCGATCCTAAACGCACACGGCGCACATCAAGGCGGTGCTGCGGATGATGTAGAGGTCGCGCGCAGCGCAGGACTTGACGTGGTGATCACTGAGGGCGATGAAAACAACCTAAAGATAACGATGCCCGACGATTTCGCGCGGGCTGCTAAAATACTGGAGCAAAGAGTGGATATTCGTCTGGGCAACGGCTTTGATGTACATGCGTTCGAGGATGGCGATCATGTTATTCTTTGTGGCGTAAAAGTGCCTCATAACAAAGCCTTGAAAGGTCATTCTGACGCTGATGTCGGGATGCACGCGGTGACGGATGCGATTTATGGCGCGCTTGGAGACGGCGATATAGGCCAGCATTTCCCGCCCTCTGATCCACAATGGAAAGGTGCCGCAAGCGAGATTTTCCTGCGCCATGCGGTTGATTTGGCCGCATCCCGTGGTTTCACAATTTCGAACGTTGATTGCACATTGATTTGCGAACAACCAAAGATCGGCCCGCATGCAGGCACAATGAAAGACACCATGGCAGCGCTGCTTCAGATCACCCCAGATCGCGTGTCCGTCAAAGCAACCACGAGCGAACGCCTCGGATTTACAGGGCGCGAGGAAGGAATCGCAGCCCTCGCCACGGCAACATTGGTGGCAAAATGAATTTACTCGCGCGTCTTATCGGAACGGTTTTCTATGTGGGTTACATGAAGCCTGCTCCGGGCACTTGGGGCTCTCTGATTGCATTGCCGTTGGGCTTTTTGATCTTTCAAATTGGTGGCATCTGGTTGTTTTTGTTCGCAATCATCATTGGCTTTTTCAAAGGCTGGTGGGCGACACAGCAGATGACCAAGGGGCGTGAAAATCATGATCCCTCGGAGATTGTCGTCGACGAAGTTGTGGGCCAATGGATTGCGATTGCACCGGTTTTTTACGCTGCATGGCGCCTTGAGATTGATGTGACTCTGCTCTGGCCTGGCTGGTTGGCAGCGTTCTTGTTGTTCCGCGCGTTCGATATTTTCAAGCCTTGGCTTGTGGGTTGGGCAGATCGGCGCGATGACGCGCTTGGCGTGATGCTTGATGATGTGATTGCAGGGATCTTTGCGGCGATCACAGTTTTGATCTTAGCTGCGTTTTTCCATCTGGTGATTATGTGAGCTTAGCCGTGCAAGTCCTTGATATTGCGAAGCAACGCGGCGTTTGCATTGTCACGGCTGAGAGCTGCACAGGTGGCATGATTGCTGCTGCTTTGACAGTTATCGCAGGCAGTTCTGCGGCATTTGATCGTGGGTTCGTCACCTACACCAATGATGCCAAGCGCGAGATGCTTGACGTGCAAAGTGCGACCTTGGACGCCTTTGGAGCTGTCAGCGAAGAGACCGCGCGAGAAATGGCGATTGGTGCGCTCAGCAACTCCAACGCTCAGATTGCTTTGTCTGTGACGGGCATCGCAGGTCCGGGCGGGTCGGATTTCAAACCAGAAGGACGTGTCTGTTTTGGGCTGTGTTATTCAGGAAGCACACATACTGAAACATTAGAGTTCGGAGCGCTTGGGCGTGCAAATGTGCGCGACGCGGCACGTGATCATGGTTTGCGCATGATTCTTCGAGCGCTTTCTTCGACTGCCTGATTTTTAAGCAATACGGCAGCCACTGCGCTCAAACTTAGTGCAGTTGGCGATTTGCTGCATTTTTTAGCGTGTATTTGCGCATTAGCCACTTTTTCAAGCAGTCTTGCGCGCGCAAACAGCTTTTCAACGTCAATTCATTCGTAAAGGAGGCCCGCTATGAACGGTGCCGATACAAGTTGGATCATTGTCGCCACGGCATTGGTCTTGTTTATGACCCTGCCCGGCCTTGCGCTGTTTTACGGCGGCCTTGTTCGCGCGCGCAACGTGCTCAGCGTGTTTATGCATTGCTATGCGATTGCCTGTTTGATGAGCATTCTTTGGCTCGCATTCGGCTATTCTATCGCTTTTGGCGATGGCAATGCCTATTGGGGTGGTCTGGGCAAAGCGTTTCTGAACGGCGTGACGGCAGATAGTCTGTCTGGCACGATCCCTGAGGTTCTATTCTTCGCGTTTCAAATGACTTTCGCAATCATTACGCCCGCGCTGATCGTTGGGGCCTATGTTGAACGTGTTGGTTTTGGCTTTATCCTGCTCTTTTCCGGTCTTTGGATGCTTTTGTGCTACGCACCTGTCGTGCATTGGATCTGGGGCGGCGGCATGCTGTCAGATGGCGGCATCTTTGGTGAAGTCGGTGTCAAAGATTTCGCAGGCGGCATCGTCGTGCACGAAACGGCTGGTATCGCGGCTTTGCTCATTGCTTTCTTCCTAGGTCCGCGCAAAAACCAGAACACCCCGCCACACAATCCCGGGTTTGTGATGATCGGTGCGGCGATGCTTTGGGTCGGTTGGTTTGGCTTTAACGGTGGCTCGCAGCTGGCCGCTGACGGTGGTGCTGCAATGGCGCTGACGGTGACCCATATCTCTGCGGCGACGGCGTCCTTGTCTTGGGCCCTGTGGGAGCGGATCAAGTTTGGTAAATCCTCGCTCGTCGGTATCGTCACAGGTACGATTGCAGGTCTCGCGTCCATCACCCCTGCGTCCGGCTTTGTTGGGCCGATTGAAGCGCTGATCATCGGTGCAGTCGCGGGTGTTCTTTGCCAAGAAGCAGTGTTGGTCATTCGTAATCGTCTCAAGATTGATGACACGCTCGACGTCTTTGCGGTGCACGGTGTCGGCGGTATCTTCGGCACGATCATGATCGCAGCGTTTGGCGCTGGCTCATGGGCTGCGCAGCTTGGCGGCTTGGCGATTGTGGGTGTGTACACCATCGTTGTCACGGTTGTGCTGATCTATGTTGTCAAAGCGATCACGCTGCTGCGGGTTGATACTGAGACGGAGACAAACGGGCTTGACCTTGCGGTACATGGTGAGCGCGCTTACGACATGAGTTCGTAACCCTCTCAAGAATATCTAAAAAAGGGCTCTGATCACTCAGGGCCCTTTTTCGTTGTCAGGTTTACTGATCGACGTAGAAGCGGCCGCCTGTGTTGATCTTTCTGGTCCCGTTGGATTCAGAAATGATCAAGGAATTGGCCCCAACAATGCTATTTCCATTGTCTTTGGTCGATCCCGATATCGCCATACGCGCGTCGCCGGTCAAAGTACCCGTCGGGTCAGAAAGCGTTCCATCGAGTTGAACTGCAATGCTTGTCGCCGTCACCGCGCCCGCAGGCAGCGCGAGAACCTGATTGACGCCAGCGCTGCCGACACTGCTCAGCGTGCCGCCAACTTTTGTATTCACACCACCAATGCGGCCTTCAAAGTTAGTGGCACTGGCGACGATCGGTGTCGCAGCACCGTCAAAATCAACGCTCATCGCAACATCGCCATAAACAACATTGTCCGCGTCAGTGGTGCTTTGTGTCGTGTGCACTTCGACTTGTCCTGTGTAGTCCGCGTTGCCCGTTAAGGGCGTTGTCGTGGTCAGCTTGGCCTGAGAGGCATTGAATGCATCCAGAAAGTTGTTGGAGGGCGCGGGCGTCGTTGTCATGCCAGACGTGGCCACTGTCATTGTCGGGCTTGTTGCTGGTGTTGGTGCGGTTGGTGTTGCGACGGAAGGCGTGGTTGAATTGCACGCAGCAAGCAGACCTGAGACACCCAGAACAGCGCTAAAGCGGATGATTTTGTAAGTTGTCATAAAACACCTATTGATTGATAAAATTATAAGGTGTTTTTGCAGAGAGCGTTTGAGCGTTCACCCCCCTGATCAGGGGGAGGCTATGGGTGCAAGGGGTTTGCATTTTCGAAATGCGCTTGTCTTAAATCAACATTTCCACTGGCAAGGCAGTCATTTATTCAGCGCTTTGTTATCGGGCTTTTTCCCAATGCGCCACACGCGGGTCCATCACACGACGCCACAATGGTGGCATCAACGCGATCACCGCCATCATAGGCAAACTGTAGGGGAGCATGGGCATCTCATCCTCTAGCAGTTGTAGTGCTGGATATGGTCGGCTTGGGTGTGTGTGATGATCGGAATGGCGTGGCGCGTTGAGCATCATGGCCGCTGAAAAGCGGTGCGGGGTGTTCCAACTGTGCTGTGGCCCCACGGGTTCAAGCTTGTCATTATACACAGAGTCTTCGAGCACCCGACTTTTGACGGGTTGACGTCTGACCGTAGAACGATTCAGCTAACCGCATGATCCG
>NZ_MLCB01000172.1 GCF_001890925.1 Planktotalea frisia | reverse complement strand
GTCAGCGATCGCCCTCGCTGCAACCGTCATATTCTGGTTATGAGTCCTGAACCTAAGTTGTCGCGCTCCTATATGGACAAGATGATTATGCGGGCTTTGTCGGTTCTCGGAACGATCACGGTCGTCTTTGCGGCCCTTTTTGCGACGGGCGTTCCGTTGGATGGTCTCGAATGGCTATCTGCTGCCTGTGGACCAGTGAATGACAGGCAAACAACTGCAAACCTCGGCTGTTTCACGGGACTAGGTGTGCGTGCACTCCAGTTCTCATGGTTGGTTGCGGTGAGCTTCGTGATTTTGCTGATGCTTTGTTCCCTCAAAGGGTTTCGCAAAAACCTTTGGGACAAGCGTTCAATCTATTTAGCAATTTGCTCTGCAATGTTGATCCTTTGGATGACTATTACCGTCGCGATTTGGGCGATGGCTGTGAAGTTCATACAGAACGTTCCGATTGCGGGCGTTGTGCCCGCCAAGGATATTGTGGAAAACGGCTTCGTAGAGGCAACACAAACAATTGTTTATGGTGTTTTTTCATTGTTGGTCATTGCAGTGGTTGCCTTCGGTGTGGCGAAAAAACGTGGCAGTGTCCGCGATGAATTGAGCAAACACGAAACGGAAAGCTCTGACATTGACAAGAAATACGGACGGGTGATTTTAAACCCTTGGTTGAACCTTGCGTTGCTGATCGGGATCATCGCTTTCGCGTTTTCTTCATTCACGGCGTTGGCCGAATTTGCCTTGGGCAAGCCGGAGAAGTTGCAGATCACAGGTTTTTTTGCTGATCTTTACCGCACGGCCTATGCATGGGACGCATACTTCAAAACGGGAGGGACAGTCGCGTTTTTTGTGACCACTGCCATTGGTTTCCTGATTTTGAATTTCTCAAGTGTCATTGCCTCCGGCGTCGGTGTCGCGCGCGATGTGACCACCTATCTTACGCGCACCCATCGGGCGAATCCGATGCAGAAAGGCTCTAACAGCGCCTACTTTTATGCAGATGAAATCCAAGCACGGTTTAAAGAGGTTGTGGCGCATATGCTGGATCAAGAAGGGCGCGCGCGGATTTCGCGCATTACTTTCATGACGCATTCGCAAGGTACTGTGATCGCGGCGGTAGGGCTGAAAGAGATTGCGAAAGATATGCCTGTGAAACCGACGCTGGTAACAATGGGGTCGCCGCTGACGCAAATCTACGGCCACTATTTCGAGAAGAATTACCAGTTTTCGCCAGAGAGCAACGCAGCACTCAAGAATTGGTACAACATCTATCGCGGTGATGATTTTGTCGGTACGCGCGTGCAGGGCCATAAAGTGGGGGCGCAAAACTACAAGGTTCGACCAAAAGGTCATAGCCACTACTGGAGTGATCAGATCGTTTGGGATCAGTTCAAAAAGCTTAAGATCTTTTCAGACTGAACCTAATCAACCTTGCTGCGCGCGCTCTATATACGCGCGTAGCTCTTCGGCCTCATGACGTGCATCGCGCAGCCCTTCCATCGCGGCGTTCAGCTCCGCTTCGGTTTGAGATAGCTGGTTGGTCAGCTCTGCTTCGCGCTTTTGCAAGTATGTGATCGCCTGATCACGGGTTTCTTCGGCTTCGTGCAGCTCTTGCGCCATGCGCTCTAGCTCACCCACGTCAGAGCGCGATACGCGCGTGAAGCGGTGGATCAGCCAATTTGCAAACCAGCCCATGCAAAAGGCAACGAATAGAATGATCGCAGTTGCGATGATGAACTCAGTTCTGCTCATCTGTTGTTCCTTCAGTGCCAGTTTGCTCGCCATCGTCTTGCGCGCTTTCTGC
The DNA here is from genome assembly GCF_001890925.1 of Planktotalea frisia. Lineage (GTDB taxonomy): Bacteria > Pseudomonadota > Alphaproteobacteria > Rhodobacterales > Rhodobacteraceae > Planktotalea > Planktotalea frisia. The sequence goes on along the minus strand of NZ_MLCB01000172.1, from coordinate 89,844 downwards.
GGCGGCTTCAAGCGTTGTTGTGGTCTCAAGTGTTGGCTTTGGCAAAATCACCTTAAACTCGATGCGGCGGTTCGCTTCACGACCCGCTTCTGTGCCATTGTCGCCAATCGGATTTTCTTCGCCGTAGCCTTTTGCCGTATAGCGCGACGTCAAAACACGACGCTCGCGCAGAGCACTTAGAACAGAATTTGCGCGCGCTTGGCTTAATTCCTGGTTCATTGTCTCGCGACCTTGGCTGTCTGTATAGCCGCTGATCTCCATGCGCATGTCCTCTGGGCACTTCGCCAAAATTTCGGCAATATCATCGAGAATTTTCTCGGCAGAGGCATCGAGATTGCCGGAACCCGGCTCAAACGCGATCTTTCGGGTTGTTTGAATTTCAGTGATTTGCTGCTCACATTCCAATGAAGTGGGCAATCCAAGCACCGGATCGAGTTTCTTCTTATAGGTAACATCAATTGCGAGATCAGCGGAATCGCCTAGCTTCTCGACCAAAAGCTGCGCGATCTGTGATTTGGCCGTTGGGATACCGGTATCGCCAAAGACGCGAATGCGGTCCGGCGTCACTGTCACGGATCCGTTTTCCAATTTTGAGAGTGTCTCAATCGCTGCAAGAGTGCGCACAGACCAGTCGCGCGGCAATGTCTCATCAACACGCGCAGCGGTGTATACATCAGCCGAGCCAAAACGCGCTTTCGCGTAACTGTCGGCGGTTTCGCGCGCCAGCTCGGACAGGACACGCCCGCGCATTTGAACTTGACCTTCAGGGCTGAGTGTTACGATGAACTCCGGTGGACCTTGGCTCGCGTCCTGCGGCACAGGCAGGACAGAGTTCAACGCGAATACTTCAGGAAGTCCCGTCTCCAACTCACCAACCACGCGATCGAACAAAGCTTGATCCGTGCCCTCAATGGCAATCAGAGAGATATCAGCATCTGCAAATGTGATGGAACCGCCGCCAAGTTCAGCAAGTTTATCAATAGAAAGCGCAACAGCGGAGGACCATTGACGTGAAGGCACACCGAGTCCGATGCGACACGTATGCTCTTCTGTTACACCAACGGCGCGCCCGGCAGCATCGATCTGCGCGCGTGCTTCTTCAGTGTCGGCACTACAAGCGTCAAAGCGCGCGCCGTTCTCATCAATAAGAAAGCGCAGAGTAAAAGGGCTAATGACAGGACGCGGTGCGGAAATGTTCATTGCAAGTCGCACACTCGAAGGTGTGGATCGGCGCAGGCTCTGCTCAAAGCGGCGCTTCTCTTCCTCGCTATCAGACATCGCAGTAACCGAGACATTGCCGGCATCAATAGAAATCTTGGACCGCGGTAAAAAACGCAAAGCGTCCATTCCAAGCTCCATCGCAGCGGCCCAACCTTGCGGAGCAGGGTAAGCGGCGCTTTCGAGCAAATCACTGACTTTTCCGTCTTTTGCCAAACGCGTCACATCTTCGCGCATCTCAACGCTCGCACCGCTTTCAGGGATCAGGCCAATCAGCGAAATCCCACTGTCATTGCGCAAAATCTCGATGGAAAAGCGCGGTGGTGCAAAGGCTTCGCGATCGGCGACTTCTGTTTGATCAATCACCCGCGCTGCATCAACGATGCTGCCAGCAGTACTTACGGCTTTGAAACGCTCGGCCTCATTTGGGGCGGTGCCAATCAGAAAGACTTGCAATCCATTGGTATCTGCGTCGGCCCAAGTCAGGCTTTCTTTGTCGAGCGCGCGGCGCACCGCTGTTTTCGAGTTATCCTCGATCAGCGTCACGGCAAAGCCCGCAGCAACAATGCAAAGCGAGCCAGCCGCAAGAAATGTTGCGATCACAGTGATGTAAGAAGACAAGCGCATTGGCATCCAGACTATTCGACCTAAGGCGTGATACGCCCAGTCGGATCAGGTTTCAATCACAGCAATATGGCAATGGCGAAAAACAGCACAGGCAGTAGGCCAGCATCGCGATTGGAGCGGAAAAGCGTGATCAATCCGGCCTGATCTTCGGGATTGTACTTGCGCAGTTGCCAATTCAGATGCCAGCCAAACGCCCAAGGTGCCGCAAGCGCAACAACAAGCGAGGCAACCGAGCGTTCGCCAGCACTTTGCACAACAGCAAAGCAAAACAGCGCTACGCTGGCGACGAGAAAATAGAGCAGCCATTGTGGAGTACTATTACCAAACAATCGCGCGGTGCTTTTGATCCCGATCAACGCGTCATCCTCAGTATCTTGATGCGCATAGATCGTGTCATAGAACAGCGTCCACGCGATGCCTGTCGCATAAAGCGTGATCGCAGGCCATCCAAGCGATCCGCTATGTGCCGTCCACGCCAGTAACGCACCCCAGTTAAAGGCAAGTCCAAGGAACACTTGGGGCCACCATGTGAAACGCTTCGCGAAAGGATAAACCAAAACAGGTAGTAGCGAGAGAACCCCAAGCCCAATCGCGGCCCAGTTGAAGGTGAGCAAAACGCCCAGTGAAATAATCGTTTGCAGCGCCATCCAGATGACCGCTTGTTTCACGCTGACTTGCCCTGACGGGATGGGGCGATTGCGCGTGCGCTCAACAGCACCGTCAAAATCGCGATCGGTGATGTCATTCCACGTACAGCCCGCACCGCGCATCAAGGTCGCGCCAATTGCACAGCCCACGAAAATCCAAGCGTCAAACCAACTTGCCTCACCGCTCCAAAGCATCGCGAGCCCAAGCGCCCACCAACACGGAAGCAACAAAAGCCAAGTCCCGATGGGGCGATCCAGACGGGATAGGCGCAGATAAGGCTTCATCCAATTGGGGGCGGCCGTATCCACCCAATTCCCCGTGACCGCGTCAGCAATCGTGAAACTGCCCTCTGGTTCTTGCGATGCGCCTTGCATATGTAGGGTCCATGACTGCTAAAACTCGCCTTTTTGTAGACCACCCGCTCGCCAAGGGGAACCGCGTTTCCCTGTCGCAGCCCCAAGCGCATTACCTTTTTGGCGTGATGCGTCTGGCTGTTGGGGATGCGGTGTCTTTGTTCAACGGAATTGACGGCGAATGGCGCGGCGAGATTGTTGTGGCTGGTAAGCGCAAAGGCGAGTTGGAGTGCTCTGAGCAAACAAAGCCTTTGCAAATGCCACCTGATCTATGGCTGTGCTTTGCACCGATTAAAAAGACGCGCACAGATTTTATCGTTGAAAAGGCGGCAGAAATGGGCGCGGCCAAGATTTGCCCCGTGCAAACCGACTACACGAATTCCGAACGCATCAAACAAGAGCGCTTGCAAGCACACGCCGTTGAAGCAGCAGAGCAATGTGGCGGGACATATGTACCCGAGGTTTTGGAGCTGAAAAAACTGAGCGCCATGCTGGATCATTGGCCCGCCGAACGTCAAATCATGTTTTGCGATGAAACAGAGCTTGGTGTCGCGACATCGCTCGCTTCTGCGGTGCGCGGACCATGGGCGATTTTGATTGGCCCGGAGGGAGGGTTTTCCCCGTCTGAGCGCAGTCGTCTTCATGCGATGCCACAGGCACATGTGGTCAGCCTTGGCCCTCGCATTTTACGCGCTGACACAGCCGCGGTTGCTGCGATGACGGTCTGGCAAACGGCATTGGGGGATTGGACATGAGTTTCGTGCGCCCTGAGGCGCAAGCAGCACTGTGGCACTGGCGCGAAGTTTTGCTTGGCGTGGTTCTTGCTGCGCTTGCCGGGTTTTGGGCCTTTAACGCCTTTGGCATCCTTCGCATTCTAGCGCTTGTTTTACTTACATTCGCAGTTCTTTTGATCCTGACGGGCATCCAACGCGGTCGATTTCGCGGACGCGGTGGCGGGCAGGGGGTTGTGCAAGTCATAGAAGGCCAAGTGCGCTACTACGGCCCCCTAACGGGCGGCGCTGTTGCGATCTCTGAAATGGCAGCGCTCAGTCTTGATGGCCGCTCAAAGCCCGCGCATTGGCTGTTGGTCCCAGACCAAGGCGCGACGTTGCAAATCCCTGTCAGTGCCGAAGGCGCGGATGCGCTATTTGATGCGTTTACAGGTCTTTCAGGCCTCAAGACCGAACATTTGCTACGCCTCAAGCAAGCGGGGGCACCGCGTCTGCAAGTGGTTTGGCGGCGCAAAGATGTGCAAGCTATCATCAACTCGCTGCATTAAGTTATTCCTCAAAGTCGTCGCGTTTGAGTGGCATAATCAGTCCTGCATTGCGCAGCGACGCAATCGGGTATTCTTCGTCATTGAGATAGCGCTCGAGGGAAAAGTCACTCTCCAATGACCGCATCGCTTGCAAGTGCTTGCGCGCGCCCTCCATATCACCTGCGTTGGCACAAAGGGCGATCAGTTGACGGCGTGGCGCGACGAAAGTTGGCGCTGATGTTGCAGCACGCAACGAGGCTTTTCGCGCTTCGTCAAGCCTGCCGGAGCTGATGCACACAAGCGAATGATAAAGATCCCAAAGATGCGAAAGATCATCCTTCGGATAGGCTTTTTGGCAAGCCAATGAGATCTGATAAGCCCTCTCTGTATCGCCGACAGCACTATGCGCAATAGCAAGTGTTTGCTGAGCGAAAAGATTGTTTTCATTCCATAAAATAGCCCGTTGAGCGAGCTCAGCTGACGCGTTTAGATCGTCTTTCAACATAATCCGTGTCAGTGCGACAAGGGCAACGGCTAGGCCATTATCGCTAGAGTTCTGCAATGTATCAGAGGTCAGCTGTTGGACTTCCTCCAAATAAGCTTCGCTGTCAGAGCCTCCACCTTCGACAAGCTGCGCCATGCGCGCAAACGCACCCCAGGCGAGATAAATACCATTTGCATCAGTGTCATGTGCCTTCTCAAAGTGGCCATGTGCTTCACTCAGGCTTTCGGGATCAAATTGCGCAAGTTTTCGCAGTCCGAGACTCGTAAAACCAGCGGCTGCAACTTCAGGGCGCTTGAGATCAAAAACACTTGGCATCCTGTGATTGATCTTGGTGACTGCGGAATGGACAAGCCCTTGTACAATATCGGTCGAAATTGCTTCCGCCAAATCACCGCTAACGTTTCGATGTCCCGAAAACAAAATACGCCCGTCGCCACCATGATGGACCTGCAAGAACACGATGCGTTTACCACCATCCTCTGCCACATTGCAGCGAATTTCGAGATCAGCCGACGCATTTGCCAAAGCAGGCACATCGGAAGAGAACCTTTGAGCACTTAGTCGATCTTCGATGTTTTTTGCGACCTGATCTGCAATAATATTGCTCGCAATCTTCTCTATCGTTGATCCGCGTTCAGTCTGTATCGCCTTGATCTTTATAGTATTTTTGATCGCAGGTGTCAGCAGGCCAGAACTGTTTTGTGGGTTCTGACTGTGGCGCGCACGAAACGCAGCTATCCATTTTTGAAACTCAGCGTCGCGAATATCGAGCCCTTCGAGTAACTCGCGCTCTGGGCTTTGATGCGCGTCGTGCGCGTCAAGATCGGTTTCAACGCACTCCGGATTTAGCCAAACGTCCAAACGATCCGCGTCAAAAACATGAGGGTCGTTGCGAAAGGCGATTTTGATTTCACTCAAAGTTTGACGCAGACTGCCGCTTGCTTGAACCGGCGAACGACTCGACCAAAGTCGGCCCTCGAGCCAGCGACGTCCGCGACGCATGTCGTCGACTTCGCACAACATCGCAAGCAAACCCTTTGCTTTGCTTCCTTTGGGCGTCACGTTGACACCATCAGGATCAATCAAAGCAAAGGCTCCAAAATAGGTAACGGAGTAGCGACGTGTCATGCTTTGATCCAGATTCGAGTTACGTAAATCAAGCTTACGTCTATTCGTGGTTTTCGCAAAGTCAGCGTTAATAAATCGAGTTTCCACAATCTTTTCAAAGCGTCGCGTTGACAGTTAAGTGGATGTCAAAAAGGTTGCAAGGAAGCGAAGCATTTTGAGGGAGAGATTTGATGGTACATTTGGCAGGACAAGCAGGTAGAGCAGGGCAGGCAGGGCGCGCGGGCCAGGCGGGACGTGCCGGACAAGCGGGTCGCGCAGGTCAGGCAGGACGCGCAGGACAAGCCGGTCGTGGATCAAGTCCAGTCGATGAAGCCGCATTAGCCGATGCTCTGCTGACAACACGCGAAGGGGTGCTGCCGTATTGGGATGGCTCGGCTGATCTCACGCCAAGCAATGCTTTACCGACAACTGAATTTCAAAAGCTCAAAGCGCTGTCCTCTATACCGAAAGAGGTCGTGATCGATGACCGCCTGTCCTACCGGTTCCGCCCCGCTGGTGGTCAAGTTCTTTGCTCCGAGCTTGCTCAGACGGGTGGCGCGACAACACCTTTGATCTCGATGAGCGCGCCTGACAGCGCCTTCTTTGAACGACAGCTGATGCATCTGAGGTCCTATGCTGACCTGCGCAGTGACCGCATGGGTGAAATTGATGTGCAGCTTGATGACATCACTTCTTTCTTTTCATCCGCTTTGCAGCTTGATCCTTCGCGCTCTGAGTGGATTTTGGAAACACTTCGCGCTGTCGTGCGCCTGTGTGGCTACATTGAGTTTCCGCTGAAATTTAATTTCAACGTGGCGCGTCCCTCGCAGTTGTCCACGCGGGTGATGCCAATCATCGAGACGCCAACGCATGGCAGCTGGCCTTCAGGGCACGCCACGGAAGCTTTTGCAATTGCGACTGTTTTAAGCGGCCTGCTCTACCGCCAAACAGATGACACCGCATTGTTTTCAATGCACGCGGTGAGCAATACAGATGACAAGCTTGGAAATCTGATGCTGCGCATTGCGATGCGCATTGCCGACAATCGCGTCGTGGCGGGTGTTCATTATCCACACGATGGTATGGCGGGTGCGATGCTTGGGATTTCACTAGGCGAGGCTTTGGTGAATTATCTGAGCGGCGCGAGCGGTACCTATACGTATCAAATGGATGCCCCAGCGACGAGTGAAAATCCAGAGCTGACGCAATCGGAACTCGCGGCTTTGCTGACGTCTGCCACGCATAGCGAAGTGAGTTTTGCACAAGCGCCCGCCGCACGTGATGAATTGCTCAAAGGTGTTTGGAGCGCGGCCATCGGCGAGATGACGACAAAAGCATAGTTTACACCATCAAAGGCGGGTCCGCTCGCCTTTGATCGATGGATTGGTGAGCACTGTCATTGTGCCCAAACGATCAAAATCGTCCGAGACCTGTGCCGTTTGCGCAGGTTGAACGAGATGGCGTGTAAAACTCGCCGCTGCCGCACTGGTTCCGCTTAGTCGCACCGCTCCAGTGGCGAAGGTGCCCGCCGCCAACACCCCAGCCGTTGCAAGGCTGGTTTCAGCGATTGCACTTGCATCAGGCACGTTACCCGACCAATCCGCGCCCTGCGCCGTGTAGCGGGCTGGTGTCACTTCATGATGGCGGACAATCGCAGCACCGACAGTGTGCACATTGTCATGGGAAACTGTTGAAAACGCGGAATTGCTTCCTTCATTGGTAAGGGCGCTGGTTGGGGCAAGACCTGAGAAATCGTGCAGTTCTTGGTTCCATGCGCGCGCGTGCGCATCATCAAAATAGGCTTGGCGTGCGCCTGTGTTTCGCCCGAACGGACTATCATCGCGTTGCACTTGAAGCGTTAGATCCATCGCAGCGCTCGAAACATTGCGGCATGAAACCGCCCACAATCCACTCGCCGCGAGCGCCTCTTCAGTTTTTCTGGAGGTTGTTGGCGCAAAGGCGAGTGTGAGGAATGCAGGGTCCTTCTCGCCCTCCCAGATCTCACACGCGGCGGTGTGATACAAGCGCGCGATGGGTGCTTTTGGTGTACCAAAGAACGTTACATGCCGACCCTTGCGTAATGTACGTGTCGCACTTGTGCGATCTGGGGCGGTGAGGGTGACTTCGATACGTTTTGGTTTGGTTTCCGCACTTTGATCCGTGAGACGCAGCTCGACAAAACTTGGCGTGTGATCATCCGGTTGCAGCGCGACGGAAACCGACGCACTCGCCGCCGCGGGCAAAGCTGCGCGTGCGATTAAACCGTCGTCGTACGCGTTGCCGTAGGCAAAGACCAATTCCAAAGTTTTACTGCCATTATAGTGGTTTGCAACACGCTCGATCTCGCGCTTGATCTGCTGTGACAGGAACGATTTGCCATTTTTCGCACCAGCTGTGATGCCAAGGCTGATGTTGACCACGAGTTCGTCGCTCAAACCGGAAGCAAAAGCGCGGTGGATCATCCAGCGCAAACCCTGAAGGATATGCGTTTGCATGCGCACGCCAGAGGTATCTTCAAACGCTTCCGGCGGCAGTTGCACCATTAGCAAAGGCACATCACGCATCGCCGCATCTTCGCTTGCAAGCGGATCAGCGCCAGCCGCGAGATCTAGCATCAAAGTGCCATGGGTCGCTGCTTGGCGCATTCCGTTACGGGTGAGAGGGTCATAAAGCCCGGCGTTTCGCGTACGGTAGATTTCGTCTTCGCTCGAGCTGGCAAGCCGCGCGAGATCGCCGTTAATATCTGCGCCGCTCAACTCAAGCCCGCTGTTCGTCAGCGCAGGTAGGGTTTGCAAAAATGCGCCTGCAAAGCGCGTCTGGCCAAGCCCCTTCTGAAAGCGAGGATGCAAATAAGCAATGCCATCATCAATTATCCCGATCGCTGCGGGAACAGGGTTGCTGTGGCTTGATGGGCTCATTGGCGGGCGCACAACGTCGCTGCGCGGGCTGAGCGCGCCAACATGAAGGACTTCAATACTTGTTTCAAATGCGTTGCTCGGTCTGGTCTTTTTATGCTTGCGCAGCAAAAACGCTTCAACCGGTGCACCGTTTACGCGGTACTCATCGTTGTAGGCTTGCTCGAACGGATCATATGCATAATCGGATCTTGCATCGACAGTTACAAAGAAATCGGTGGTGCTGACCTGTGCATCGTTACTGCGCACAAAAACAGGCTCCCAAAGCTCAGGTGCAGACGCATTGTAAGCGCCCGCGCGCAAAGCGGCCCAATCGAGGTAGCTGTTCCAGCCGCGCGTTTTCTTCGAATTCATCTGCCAACCCTCGCATTTGCTCAAGCATACGCTCGCATTGCGACATGGCGTCGGTCAATCAAACAGCTTGGAGTGCATAGGAAATTCACGCAAAACTAACAGTGTAGATTAGCCGCGCAGCCCGCCAATTTTCTCTTTGGCGATGCGGATCGTAATCCAAAGCGCAATTGCCCAACCTGTGCTTACAGCGGCACCAATGCCAAGCCAAACGCCCCAGACATCCATCCCGAAGACACCGATCAGAAGCCAGACGAAAAAGGCCACACCAAATCCTTGGCGATAGAGGCTGATCCAGAGCGTATAGACTGGCTTTTTCAACGCTTGCAAAAGCGAGTTGATTGCAAAAAGCATCATGTAGAGTGGAAACAGAAAACCATCTACGCGCAGATAGCTTTGCCCGATTGGAATAACGTCTGTGTCATCGGTAAAGATGCTCATCGCCAAGCCACCACCAAACCAAAGGATCGGGGCCGCAAGTGCGGTCATCACAAAACCGAGTTTCCAACAGAACCAAACTGCTTCACGCACGCGTGCATGGTTTTTCGCGCCGTAGTTCTGTGCTGCAATCGGAAGCAAGGCTCCGGTCATGCCCAAGACTGGCAAAAGCAATATTTGCTCGATACGAAGCGCGATGCCATAAGCGGCAATTGCCTCTTCGCCGAAGCCTTTCAACGCATATTGCACCACAAAGCCAGAGACGAACATCACCATCATCGCGGTGGTGGTTGGTAACATTTGCGCGAGAATTTCTTTGACCGTTGCCCATTCCAAACGCACGTGTCGTGGTTCAACGCCTTGCATGATCTCAAGGCGCGATACGGTCCAAAGGATCCACACCATAACGCCCGTTTGGCTCAGGATCGTGGCCAGCGCGATGCCATTGAAACCCATCCCGCCAATCACACCGGGTATGCCGTAGATAAACAGAGGGTTCAGCGCGATATTGGCGAAGAACGCGACCATCTGGCCTCGTTGCAACGTCACGCTATCGCCGTGCGCTTGCAAAATACCATTGGCCGAGAACGCAAGGATGAAGCCCGGAAGGGCTGCGACAAGCCAGTAGAAATACCCTGTGGCAGCGTCGCGGTATTCGCCGGGTTCGGAAATTAGAATAATCGCGCGTGGGCCAAACCAAATCGCGAAAATCATCAAAACAATCGTTGCAACTGTCGCAAAAGCAAGGCCCTGAACCGCCAAGCGGCGCGCTGCGCGATTGTCTTTTGCGCCGCGTGCATTGCCGACAAGCGCAGACATGGCAGAGGACAGCCCGAAAGCAACAGCAACCAACACAAAGAAAGCTTGGAACCCAATCGCGAGACCCGCTTGCGACTCGGTGCCGATTTGTCCTGCAAAATAGACATCGACAACGTTGTAGAGCGTCGTGAACAACATGCCCAAAGCAGCGGGGATCGCGAGCTTGCGAAAATGGCTCGCGATGGAACCTGTTGTTAAGTCGTAATCGCGCGCTGCGGCCATTGGGTTAACTTTCTATCGCAAGTTAGGTAAAGCGTCCCTCGCACTTAAAGCAACGCGGCGAGAATTACATCGCTTAAACGACTTGCGGCAATCTATTTGCAGGCGGCGTATTGCGGCTACGCTGTGATGTCACAACACCGTCGATGACAGTCATGCCAACGCCCGGCAAATTGCCCAGTTGCACGCTTTCCAAGATGTTTTTGCCTGGCGCATGTTGCGCTTGATCCATCAGTACAAAGTCAGCGCATTTGCCTTTTTCGATGAGCCCTGTGTCAAGCTTGCGTTGACGCGATGTGTTGCCATTGCCAAAGCAGAACGCAATTTCCGCAGGCACATTTCCAAACGCAGAGAGCATTGCAATCATGCGCAAAATACCAAGGGGTTGCACACCTGAGCCTGCAGGCCCATCGGTGCCAAGGATCACCTGATCCAACTTGCCCAACTCACGCGCGGTGTTCACGGTTAAAACCGCTGCGCGCTCATTGCCGTTGTGCACAATTTCAAACGCGGCCTTGCACCCTTCGCAGAGACAAATGATCTGATCATCGGGTAGCGCAGAGTGGCCACCGTTGATGTGACCAATCACATCCGTGCCGGTTTCCATCACCATATCCGCATCAATCAGACCCGAGCCCGGAATCGACGGCCCACCTGTGTGGATTGTGCTTTGAATACCATATTTACGTGCCCAGCTCACCATTTGTTGAGCCGTTTTACCGTCCTTCACCGTGCCAAGCCCGACTTCCCCCAAAAGGGTGACACCTGCCGCTGCAAGCTCTTTGAAGTCTTCCTCGACCATCCCGTGTTCAATGACAGGAGCACCCGCATGCACTTTCATGCCTGAAGGGCGAAAATTTTCATACCAACGCTGCGCCGCAATCGCCATCGCCTTGAGACCTACGATATCCTTCGGACGGCCCGGCATATGCACTTCACCTGCCGAAATCAGCGTCGTCACACCGCCGTGCAGTGTGCTGTCGATCCAATGAAGCTGCTGTTGGCGCGGTGTGTAATCGCCCACGACAGGGTGGATGTGGCTGTCGATCAAACCAGGCGCGAGGGTGACGCCCATTGCGTCAACCTCAGTATCCGCGCCGCTGGTATCCATGTCCTTTTCGCGTCCCCATTCAGCGATCTTGCCATCAATTGCGATGATGCAATCTGCCTCATAGATCGGCTCTTCCATCTTGCCCGACAGCATCAGGCCAATATTACGAATGACAAGTTTATGCGGCGCATCAGACATTTTGGTTCCTTTCAAATTCATTTGAACGCTAACAGAAGTGCTGCTTTGATCAAGAGTTTTGGTGAAAGGATTTGACAGAATCCTCGTTGCGTTATTCTATTCGTATACAAACAAGTTTTGACTAAGTTTCATATGCGTTGGAAGGGCTGTTTTGGACTATTTGTCACCGACTAATTTAGACGATGCCCTTGCGGCGTTAAACGCACGCGACCTGAGCATCATTGCAGGCGGAACAGATTGGTATCCTGCGCAGGGCGAACGGCCGATTGAATGCGATATGCTCGATATTACACGGATCGCGGGTTTGCGCGGCGTCGAAAAGACCGAAAATGGCTGGCGCATTGGTGCAGCGAGCACGTGGAGCGATGTGATTGCTGCCGATCTACCAAACGGGTTTGATGGCTTAAAAGCAGCCGCGCGAGAAGTCGGCTCGATACAGATCCAAAATGCAGGAACCCTTGTGGGCAATCTGTGCAACGCGTCCCCTGCGGCGGATGGTGTGCCGCCTTTGCTCACACTGGATGCGGCGCTTGAGGTTCGCTCTTTGCAGGGCGTTCGTGCGATACCGTTGGCAGAATTTATCACTGGTGTTCGTTCTGTGGCATTGAGAAAAGGTGAGCTGGTCACCGCACTGTTGATCTCTGATATATCAGAGACGCGCAAAAGCGCATTCGCAAAGCTGGGCGCGCGCAAATATCTTGTGATCTCCATCGCGATGGTCGCGGTGACATGCGAAGTGAGCGCCGATGTCTTAAGTGATGTGCGCATCGCGGTTGGGTCGTGCTCTCCTGTTGCGATCCGCCTTGCTGGGTTAGAGCAAGCTTTGAGCAGAGTGAGCCTGATCGAAGCAGGCGAAATAATTGCGAGTGCAGACCTGAAAGAGCTTTCGCCCATAACCGACGTGCGCGGCTCTGGTGCGTACCGTAAAGACGTTGTCGGATCCTTGATTTTACGCGCATTACAGGAGGCGGCCCATGGATAAGCGCAGCGCATTGGATGTAATTGGCTTCACGCTTAATGGTGCAACCGTACAGAGCCGCGCCGCAGGTCACGCCCGCCTCAGCGCCACTTTGCGTGAGGAATTGAATGCGAAAGATGTCAAAGTCGGTTGCAACGCAGGCGATTGCGGAGCTTGCACTGTTCTGATCGATGGCGCGCCGGTGTGTGCTTGCCTGACCTCAACGGCACAAGCCAAAGGGCGAGATGTTCAAACGTTGCGCGGCCTTGATCCTGTAATACTTGAGCGTTTGCAAAAAAGTTTCACCGCCCACCAAGCCGCCCAATGCGGTATTTGCACCCCCGGCATGATGATCAGCGCTGCGGCTTTGCTCCGCGAGGTGCCCAAGCCCAACGTCGCGCAAGTCCAAGATGCGTTGGGTGGCGTTCTGTGTCGCTGCACGGGCTATCGCAAAATCATTGATGCGGTTGTCGCGGTTGGCACCACAGGTATTCCAGAGATCAGCGTCAAAGGAGACGTCGGCGATCCTATTGCGCGTCTCGATGGAGCTGCGAAAGTCGATGGCTCCGAGCGTTTCGGCGATGATGTTGCGCCCGATGGAGCGTTGGTTGCTTTGGTCATCCGCTCGCCTTTTGCGCATGCGGCGTTTGAATTTGGTGATCTTGATCTGATGCGCGCGAGCGAGGGGGTCGAAGCGGTTTTGACTGCGCAAGATATCCCCGGTTCGAATTTGTTCGGCACCATTCCTGGCTTCATTGATCAACCTGTTTTCGCCGAAACGGAAACGCGTTTCAAAGGCGAAGCAGTCGCCGCGATCATCGGCGAAGCGGAATTCATCGCAGCTTACCACATTGAAGATTTCCCAGTCACATGGCAGGCGCTTCGTGCGGTGCAAGACGTCACCGAGGCGCAAACCGACGATGCCCCGCAACTTCACGAGCATGCGGAAAACAACGTCATGTGCGGCGGGTTCGTGGCGCACGGCGATGTTGATGCTGGGCTCGCCCAAGCAGACATTGTGCTGAGCGGCAGTTTTGAGACGTCCTTTGTGGAACACGCCTACATCGAACCCGAAGCAGGCTTTGCCGAGGTTGTTGAAGGCCGTGTGCATCTGCATGTTTGCACACAAAGCCCTGTGATGAACCAAGAGGCGCTGGCTGGTATTCTTGCTCTAGAAAACGATGACATTCGCATCGTTCCGACGGCAGTTGGGGGCGGGTTCGGTTCAAAATTAGATCTGACGTTGCATCCTTATGTGTGCCTTGGCGCGATGGTGACAGGTCGTCCCGTGCGCATGACTTATTCGCGGGTTGAGAGCATGGCGACCTCGACCAAGCGTCATCCCGGACGGATCACCATCAAAGGTGGTGTGCGCCATGATGGCACCGTTACAGGTCTGCGCTTTGATGGGGACTTTAACACAGGTGCTTATGCGAGTTGGGGGCCGACTGTGGCCAATCGCGTTCCACTGCATGCCTCTGGTCCCTACCGCATCCCCAACTACCGCGCGCAATCCAAAGGGGTTTACACCCATTGCCCGCCTTCTGGTGCGTTTCGTGGTTTCGGAGTCCCCCAATCGGCCATCGCGCAAGAGACTTTGTTTGACGAACTGGCCGCAGCTGTAGGCATGGATGGGTTGGATTTCCGCGTACTGAATGCGCTTGATAACGGGGTGCCAACGGTGTCTGGGCAAGTTTTCGAGCAAGGCGTCGGTGTGAAAGCCTGCCTTGAAGCGCTGCGCCCTGCTTGGGGGACTGGCAAAGCAGAATGCACTTCGTTCAACGCCACCAGCACACATCTCAAGCGCGGTGTCGGGATCGCGGCGGGGTGGTATGGCTGCGGCAATACGTCGATGGCAAACCCCTCTACGATCAAATGTGGGTTGAAAGCGGATGGCACGTTGGTGCTTCACCAAGGTGCTGTGGACATCGGACAAGGATCCAACACAGTAATCACGCAAATTTTTGCGCAAGCTTTTGGCGTGTCGGTAAATCAAGTCGCTCTTTTGGGTGCGGATACGGACATCACGCCGGACGCTGGCAAAACCTCTGCGTCCCGTCAGACCTTTGTAACGGGCAATGCGGCAAAGCTTTCAGGGGAAAGCTTGCGGCGCCAAGTGCTGACTTTGGTGAACGCGGCTGAGGATGCTCAGATTGCACTTGGCGAAGGTCAAATTGAGATGAGTGGGGGTCATAATATCGACCTTTCACGCATGGAAGTAGGCGAAGACGGCTATGTTATGCGCGCAGTTGCGAGCTACGATCCGCCCACGGAACCGCTCGATGAAAACGGCCAAGGCGTGCCTTACGCGCAATTCGGTTACGCTGCACATCTCGCCGTGGTTGAAGTGGATACCAAACTCGGAACCATCAAACCGATCCACATAGTCGCGGCGCATGACGTGGGCCAAGCGATCAACCCGTTGCTCGTTGAAGGACAGGCCCAAGGTGGCGTTGCGCAAGGCCTTGGCATGGCGCTGATGGAAGAGTTTATTCCAGGGCGCACTGATAACCTGCACGACTATCTGATCCCCACGATTGGCGACGTTCCCCCGATTGAAACGGTGATTGTCGAAGAGCCTGATGCGCATGGCCCATTCGGTGCCAAGGGCCTTGGCGAACATGCGTTGATTCCAACAGCGCCGGCGATTTTGAACGCTGTGCATCATGCAACTGGCGTGCGCTTGCGCCATGTTCCAGCCTTGCCGCACCGCGTGCGCGCCGCTTTGAAGGAGGCTGGCTATGAGTGACGCCGCGCGGGTCAAACCAGAGAAAATTCGCTGCGATGCCTGTCCTGTGTTGTGCTTCATCGCTGAAGGTAAATCAGGCGCATGTGATCGATATGCCAACCATTCTGGCGAATTGGTGCGTCTGGATCCTTTGACGGTAATCGAGAGTGGTGCGCCTGCGGTCGCCTTCCTCGACCAAGGTGAAAACGTGCAAAACTGGGACGGCGACATCGTGCAAGGCAAGCGCACATTCGTGACGGCAGTTGGCGCAGGCACGACCTATCCCGACTACAAACCCGCGCCATTTATCGTCTCTCAAGAGGTTGATGGTGCGGATATGGTGACGGTTGTGACAGAAGGGATTTATTCCTACTGCGGCGTCAAAGTGAAGATCGACACGGATCGTTTTATAGGTCTCGAGTGCGCGGTGGTTCGGGTCAAAGGCGAGGCGATAGGCCATGTGATGACCTCAGAGTATGGCTCTAAAATGCTCTCGCTTGGCGGCGTGGAGCACTTGACAGGTGGCAGCAAAGCTGAGGGCCGCGTGACCTGTGATGCGCTAATGAACCTGTGCAATCGCGAAGCAGTCACGATGCAAATTGATGAGGGTGCAGAGATTGTGGTGCAAGCGGGCCAAGCGCCGATCATCAACGATGTGCGCGAGAAATTGATGCGCGTTGGCTGTGGTTCTGCTGCAATCGGCATGTTCGCCAAACAGTGGGAGCCCCACGTAGATGAAGTGATCGTCGTGGATGATCACATCACCGGTGTTCTGACCGAGCATGAAGCCGGCAAGCAACTCGATATGCGCCCTTCTGGTATCAAAATCCAAGGCCGTCGCTCGACGCCTGGCCGCTACTTTCAGGTTGCAGAACCGGGTACTGGCTGGGGTGGCACAGATGTAGAAGATCCGCTGACTATTCTCAAACCTGCAGATGCCAAGAAAGCTTGGGCTGGTTTGCGGTTGCTGATGGTCTCCACGACGGGAGAGCAATGGGCTTATTATGAGCTGGATGAGAATTTGATCCCGCAACCTGCCGAGATTTCAGAAGAGCTTCGTGTGAGCGCAGATCGCATTGCGGAAAATTGTGAGCCCTCTTTGTGCACCGTTCTCTTTATGGGTGGTGCGGGTGGATCCTTGCGCGCGGGGGTAACAGAAAACCCCGTGCGCTTGACCCGTTCGGTCAAAGACGCGCTGACCTATGTGTCGTGTGGTGGGGCCGAAGCTTATGTTTGGCCCGGTGGCGGTATCACGGTTATGGTGGATGTCATGGAAATGCCTACGAATTCATTTGGGTATGTGCCGACACCTGCTTTGGTTGCGCCAATCGAGTTCACGCTCAGGCGCGAAGATTACGCCGCGCTTGGCGGTCACATTGAGCATATTCAGGATGTGGCCTCTGTTTTGACGCCCGAGGTGCGCAAGGTCAGCCGCTTGGCGACGCAGCCTGATCCGCACAAAGCGCAACGCAGAAATCGCGAAGGGCGCGGTTGATGCAAGTTCAGCGCGCTTTTCTCTGCGGCAATCGTCTGCATTTGCAGCATGGACCGATTGACCTGATTATCGGGGTTGATGGCGCGCGCGCAGTGGCATTTGAGGCCGCAGAGCAGCGTTTGAGCAGTGTTTTGTCAGAGTTGATGAGTGAGATCGCACTATTGCGCCAATGGGATGGACCGTCTCCGAAAGGTCCTATCGCGCGCAAGATGTGGACCGCCGCGCAAGCGCACGAAGGTTTTGTGACACCCATGGCCGGGGTCGCAGGGGCAGTTGCCGAAACGGTTTTGGACGCGATTTGTACCGCTGGCGATCAGCGCCGCGCTTACGTGAACAACGGCGGTGACATCGCCTTGCATTTGAGTGGTGATGCGACTTTTGACATTGCGATGGCAGGGCTCGGCGGCGCGGCCCTCGGCAAGATCACTTTGAGTGCAAAGAGCAATGTGCGTGGCATCGCGACGAGCGGGCAGGCGGGACGTAGCCTTTCGTTTGGAATTGCGCAGAGCGTTACCGTTTTGGCCAAAACGGCCAGCATGGCGGATGTCGCTGCGACTTTGATTGCAGGAGCGGTTGATTTGCCAGAGCATCCGCTGATCCACCGCGCCCCTGCAAAAGATATTCGCGATGACACGGATCTGGGGGATCAGCTCGTCGTTAGAAATGTTGGCGCACTCACAGCGACTGAGGTTGGTCTCGCGCTGGATGCTGGCGCTCGGCGCGCTGTGAACATGCAAAACCAAAGGCTCATCCACGCAGCAAGCTTGCATTTGCGCGGGCAAAGTAGACAAATTGAATTGAACAAAGAAAAGGTGCTGGAACATGCCTGACGTCGTCGTGCGCAAGATCGCAACGGTCATAGAAGAAGTCTTTCACGAAGGTGGACCACGCGCCAACGTGCCGCAAAAGCGCGGTGCAGTTGTTGCTGTGATATCCAATCCTTATGCGGGCGCATATGTCGAAGATATCCAACCGTTTATGGAGGATTTGAAACCTCTTGGTCTTGAGATGGCGCAAAAGCTGATTGATGCGCTGGGCGGCGATGCGTCGGTTATCGAAGGGTATGGCAAAGGCTCAATCGTCGGCACGGCAGGTGAACTGGAACACGGCGCGCTTTGGCATGCGCCGGGCGGATATGCGATGCGCGAACTTTTGGGGGATGCGAAGGCGATTGTGCCCTCTACAAAAAAAGTGGGTGCAGCAGGTGTGCGCCTTGATGTGCCGATTACTCATATCAATGCTTCTTATGTGCGAGGTCATTTCGATGCGATGGAGGTCGGCATGAACGATGCGCCGCGCGCGAATGAGCTGGCTTTTGTTTTGGTCATGAGCACAGGCGCACGGGTCCACGATCGTGCTGGTGGTCTGAGTGCCAATGATATCAAAGGTGAGGATGGTCTACGATGAGCGCGGACATTCGAAAAATTGCCGTTTGGGTCGAAGAAACACACCAAGAAGCAGGGCGGACGATATCGCCTGCGACGCGCAAGGCAGTCGCTGTGGCCGTCATCGCGAACCCCTTCGCAGGAAAGTATGTCGAGGATCTATCACCATTGATGGAGATTGGCGCGGAGCTGGGCGAGACATTGGGCAAACGCTGTGTCGAGGCGCTGGGCATCACGGCTGAGCGTGCGCAAAGCTATGGAAAAGCGGCGATGGTTGGTGAAAACGGTGAGCTGGAGCACGCAGCAGCATTGCTACATCCTAAGATGGGTGCACCTTTGCGTAAAGAAGTTGAAAAAGGGGCGGCGTTGGTACCGTCTTCCAAAAAAATGGGTGGCCCGGGGCAGGATCTGGACGTGCCTCTGGGGCATAAAGATGCCGCCTATGTACGTTCGCATTTCGATGGTGTTGAAGTGCGCTTGAACGATGCACCGCGTGCCAACGAGATCTTAGTGGCGATAGCTGTCACCGATAGCGGGCGCCCTTTGCCGCGTGTTGGCGGTTTGACGCATACTGATGCGGAAGGAAAAGATGGGCTTCGGTGAGCCGTTCATTCTAGAAAATTAGAGCTTAGAGTTTGCCAAGCAGTGCCAAGAGCCGCTCTGTCTCGCGCGGACTCAAGTTCTTCGTGGTTTGTTCAGAGACGATTTGCGCACTGGCAATCGCATCTTTGGCAAACTGTGTTCCCTGTGGCGTCAGAGAAATCTCCAGCCTTCGCAGGTCGGTTTTTGACGGTTCGCTCTGGACCCAACCTTTACTGCGCAAACGATCTACAACGCCTTTGGTGGTCGCGGCGTCCATACCGACGCGGCGTCCCAGAAGGTTCTGCGACAGGGACCCGTCTTGGGACAAGCGCGCTAAGATTGCAAACTGCGTCGGCGTCACATCTGGCATGTGCGCGCCAAACAGTTCCAAGTGTTTTTGATTGGCCAAACGAAGCCGAAAACCGATTTGGTCTTCCAGCTTATACGCGCTCTTTGCTTCACTCTGGTTCATCCGTAGCCCTTATTCGCGAGTTGAGAAGATAAGCGGACATAATTTGTTTGACAACGAACAAGTTTTTGGTGCCGAATAGCGCTATCTGCTGGGATATAAAGGGATCGTTTCATATGCCGTTTGTGCGCAACGCATGGTACGTGGCCGGTTGGTCAAAGGATTTCGGTGAGGATTTGCGCGCAATCACGATCACCGAGCAGAATATGGTTATTTTTCGTGCCTCTGACGGTCAGGTCGTTGCGCTTGAGGATCGCTGCCCCCACCGGCTTTTGCCGCTTTCCAAAGGCAAACGTATCGGCGACACGGTGCAGTGCGGATATCACGGTATGACATTCGGCATTGATGGAAAATGTGTGCGCGTTCCGGGGCAGGATAACCTGCCGAAATCCGCCTATGTGGATACGTTTCCGGTACACGAAGCGCACGGTATCGTTTGGATTTGGCCTGGTGAGTCAGCCCTTGCCGCAGACACGCCTGTCTTTGACATGCCCGAGTTTAGCGACCCGAATTGGCACGCGCATCATGGGGACGGACTGCACTTAAAGGCGAATTATCTCAATGTTGCAGAGAACCTTGTGGACCCTGCACACGTGAGCTTTGTGCACCCTACGACGCTTGGCAGTGCTGCGTCTGAGAACGTGCCTGTGCATGTCTCGACTGCTGGTGATCAGATTGTTGCATGGCGTTGGATCAAAGATTCCGCACCGGTTGGGTTTTTCCAGAATTTCGGCGGGTTCACAGGGAACGTGGATCGCTGGCATTACTATTATTTACATCTCCCCAGCACAGCTGTGATTGATTTCGGCAGTGCCGATGTTGCTGCGAAACTTGAAGAAGACGAGCGCGACAAAGGCGTGCGTATTTTTGCGCTGCACTTTGTAACCCCCGTTACCGAAGATTATACGATTGATCACTGGATGCACCTGCGTAACACCGCCGTTGGCGACGAAGCCGCGTCCGAGAATATGGACAAAATGTTCCGAATAGCGTTCGCCGAGGACAAAGAGGTGCTTGAGGCGATCCACATCGAAGAACAGCGCCCGCAAAAGCGTAAACCCATCAGAATTGCCATCGACAAGGGACCAAACGTGTATCGCAAGAGAATACGCGACCTTGTGGAGGCGGAGGCGACCGAAGATCTTGGTGCGCCGCTCCATCCGACCTTTGTGCAGCACGACTGACGCTGCTAGGGTCGGTCCAACAAGAAGAGGGACGACAATGAAAAGAATGACATTTTTGAAGGGCCTTGTGGGCGCAGCTGCGATTGCGGCCATCGGCTTGCCTGTTGTGGCACAAGAAACGATCAAGATCGGCGAGATCAACCACTACAAGCGAATGGCGGCCTTTGCTGGTCCCTATAAGCTCGGGATCGAGATGGCTTTGGAAGAGGTCAACGCAGCAGGCGGTGTGCTTGGCAAACCTATGGAATTTATCTTTCGCGATGATCAGGGCAAACCCGGCGAAGCAGTGAAAATCGCGGAAGAGTTGATGACACGCGACGGCGCGGTGATGCTGACAGGCACGATTTTGTCTAATGTTGGTCTCGCGATCAGCTCCCTCGCGGCGGAAAAGAAATACGTCTACCTCGCCTCCGAGCCACTCGCCGATGCGATCACATGGTCCAAAGGCAACGACTACACCTTCCGCCTGCGTTCATCGACATACATGCAAGCGGCGATGCTCGCGGAAGAAGCGGCGAAAACCGATGCGATCCGCTATGCAACCATCGCGCCAAACTACGCATACGGCAAAGATGCGGTTGCGGCGTTCAAGAAAGCGTTGACCAAGCTCAAGCCCGAAGTCGAGTTCGTGGCAGAGCAATGGCCAGCCCTGTTCAAGATCGACGCAGGTGCGGAAGCGCAAGCCCTTGAGCGCGCGAAACCCGATGCGATTTACAACGTAACCTTTGGTGGTGATCTGGCGAAGTTCGTTCGTGAGGGTGGCACACGTGGATTGTTCGAAGGACGTAATGTTTACGGCCTTCTTTCGGGCGAGCCTGAGTACATGGACCCGCTGGGCGATGAAGCGCCAGAAGGTTGGGTCGTGACTGGCTATCCTTGGTCCGAAATTACCGAAGGTCCCGGCAAAGTCTTTGTCGACGCTTACATGGCGAAATACGATGACCACCCGCGTATTGGTTCTTTGGTTGGATACATGACCGTACAATCCATTGCTGCGGTTCTGGAAAAAGCAGGCTCAACGGATAGCGAAGCGATCCGCGCGGCGTTTGCTGATTTGCCTGTGAGCACGCCTGTTGGCGACATCACCTTCCGCGCGCAAGACCACCAAGCGACCATGGGCGCTTACGTGGGCACGATCGCGCTGAAAGACGGCAAAGGCACGCTAGAGAACTGGGTCTACAAGGACGGCGCGGACTACACGTTGTCTGACGAAGAGGTCATGAAACTGCGCGGTTCCGGCAACTAAGCGCGCGAATTTTCTAGAAAATTTGAAACACGGTCCGCCTGAAATGGCGGGCCGTTCTCACCTAAATACCAAAGGTTAAGCCATGGGTTTCTTCATCGCGCAAATCCTAACAGGGCTCGCTAATGCGAGTGCGCTGTTCATGGTCGCCTCTGGCCTATCATTAATTTTTGGTGTCACGCGTATCGTTAATTTCGCGCATGGCTCGTTTTATATGCTCGGCGCTTATGTTGGGTATTCCTTCATGCAAGTCTTGCCCGGCGCTTGGGGGTTTTGGACCTCTATTTTGCTGGCAGGGCTGGTCGTTGGGATCATCGGGATCGTCGTCGAAATGTTGGTGCTGCGGCCCGTTTATAAAGCGCCAGAACTGTTCCAGCTTGTCGCGACTTTCGGTGTTATCTTGGTTGTTCAGGACTTAACTTTGCTTATCTGGGGTGCCGATGATTTCCTCGGCCCGCGCGCACCGGGCCTTAAAGGAATTATTCGGATCATGGGGGAACCTGTGCCGAAATATGACCTCGCGCTGATCGCTCTGACGCCCTTTGTCGCCTTTGCGCTTTGGTGGCTGATCACCAAAACGCGCACCGGCATCCTTGTACGTGCTGCCACGCAAGACCGTGAGATGGTCGGCGCGTTGGGCGTCAATCAGGCATGGTTATTCACGGGCGTTTTCTTTCTGGGCTGCGCTCTCGCGGGTCTGGGTGGTGCGGTGCAGCTGCCCAAAGGGGGCGCTGACTTATTGATGGACTTCAATATTTTGAGCGCGATCTTTGTCGTGGTTGTGATTGGTGGCATGGGATCGCTGCCCGGTGCTTATGTGGCAGCTGTCCTCATTTCCGTTTTGAACGTGTTTGGCGTTAATTACCTGCCGCAATCCACGCTGGCACTTATGTTTGTGGTTATGGTCGTTGTCTTGATTTTCCGTCCGTTTGGACTGTTTGGTCGCGAGGAAGTTGCGGGGGAACATGGTCAAGTGGGCGAACCTGAACGCCCGATCAAACCCGCTGGGCAAACGGCGCGGATGATCGTGATGGCGGGGCTCGTTCTGCTCGCTTTTCTGCCATTGATTGGTGACAGTTTCCTACTGGTTCTCATCACCGATATCGCGATTTTCTGTTTGTTCGCAGCGTCACTACATTTCCTTTTAGGTCTCGGTGGCCTCGTCTCTTTTGGGCATGCCGCATATTTCGGCGGCGGGGCCTACGCGGCGGCTTTGCTGGTCACATATGCAGGCACCCCGATGGAACTGGCGCTGATCCTCGCCCCGCTCGCAGCGGGCCTAACGGCGATCATTTTTGGCTGGGTCTGCTTGCGCCTTACAGGCGTCTACTTTGCCATGCTGACGCTCGCCTTCGCGCAGCTGCTTTGGTCGCTGGTCTTCCAATGGGGCGATTTCACTGGGGGTGACGACGGGCTTGTAGACATTTGGCCATCTGAGTGGGCGTCGGGCACGACCACGTTTTACTACCTTGCTTTAGTGCTGTGCATTGGTGGCATCATCATTCTGCGCCACACCGCGCATGCGCCCTTCGGCTACGCATTGCGCGGCGCTCGCGATTCAGCACGTCAAGCGGAAGCGACGGGGATCAACACCAAACACGTGCAATGGGTCGCATTTGGTTTCGCAGGCGCGATGGCGGGGATCGCTGGCGGTTTGTTCGTCTTTTCCAAAGGTTCGATCTTCCCCAACGAGTTGGAAATCGCGCGCAGCTTTGATGCGCTGATCGTCGTCTTCTTGGGCGGCGTGAAAACACTCGCTGGTGGCGTCGTCGGCGGTGCCGCTTTGGAAGGCGCGAAGGACTACATCACGCGCTTTGAATATTGGCGGTTGTTGTTGGGTTTGCTGATCATCTTTGTGGTGATTGTCGCCCCTGACGGTATTGCCGGAACTTTGCGTAAATGGGCCGAGAAAATCGGCTTGATGAAACGGGAGGACCAAGCATGAGTGCGGTTCTGCAAGTCAATGGCCTGAGCAAAGAGTTCGGTGCGATCCAAGCGGTGGATAACGTGTCGTTTGAGTTGCAAAAGGGTGAATTGCTGGCGTTGATCGGTCCCAATGGTGCAGGCAAGAGCACCTGTTTCAATATGTTGATGGGACAGCTGAAATCATCCGGCGGCACGGTGAGACTGAATGGCAAAGACCTTAAGGGGTTGAAACCACGCCAGATTTGGCGGCTTGGCGTCGGACGAACGTTTCAGATTACAGGGACGTATGCGTCGATGACTGTGATCGAGAACGTGCAAATGGCGCTGATTTCTCATCACAGGAAAATCTACACGCTGCTCCCTCGCGCGCATCTGATGTATCGCGACGAGGCTTTGGCGCTGCTCGATCTCGTGGGCATGGCAGATCAGTCAGAACGCCACTGCGCGGTGCTGGCTTATGGTGACCTCAAGCGTCTCGAACTGGCGATTGCTTTGGCGCATGAACCGACGCTTTTGCTGATGGATGAACCGACCGCTGGCATGGCCCCGGCAGAGCGCATTGCCTTGATGCAACTCACCGCTGATATTGTCGAAAGCCGTGGCGTGAGCGTGCTATTCACGGAACATGACATGGACGTGGTTTTTGCCCATGCGCACCGCGTCATGGTGCTCAATCGCGGGCAACTTATCGCGAACGGATCCGTTGACGAGATCCGAAATGATGAACGCGTGCGCGAGGTTTATCTCGGGGGCGGGACGCTCTTTAAGCATGACGGGGAGAGCGCCAATGCTTGAGATTAAAGGCATCAACAGCTTTTACGGCAAAGCCCATGTGCTCAATGATTTGAGCTTTGATGTGGCGCGCGGGCAGGTGGTTGCTTTGCTCGGACGCAATGGCGCTGGCAAAACGACAACGATGAAATCGGTAATGCAACTGGTCGTTCCACAGACTGGCTCCGTGACGTTCCAAGACATCGACATCACGCGCATGCCGCCGCACAAAGTGGCGAAGATGGGCCTTGGCTATGTGCCAGAAGAACGGCGCATTTTCACGGATTTGACCGTGATGGAAAACCTCGAGGTGGGCCGTCAACCTGAACGTGAGGGGACGGTCAAGTGGAGCGAGGACATGCTGTTCGACATGTTCCCAAACCTTGCGGAGCGGCGCACGAACAGGGGCAAGGAGCTTTCTGGTGGCGAGCAACAAATGCTCACAATTGCGCGCACTTTGATGGGCAATCCGAGCCTTATTCTGCTTGATGAACCCTCTGAGGGGATTGCACCTGTGATTGTCGAGGAAATGGCGCGGGTGATTTTGCGGCTGAAGAAAGATGGGCTGACAGTGCTTTTATCAGAGCAAAACTTGCATTTTGCACAAGCCGTCGCAGACCGCGTTGTGATCGTCGAGAGCGGTACAGCAAAGTATAAAGGCACGCTCGCGGAACTGAATGCGCAGCCAGATGTGCGTGACACTTATTTGTCTGTGTAGGGCGCACTAAGCGGATTTTGGCCGCGCGTTCACGAAATCTCGAGCAGGCCTTTAACAGCACAAAACTGTTCCTATCTTCATTAGCAAGACGCCAAACTTGGAACCTTTAGCGTCCCTCGACTGTCCCTCGTTCCATACCTTGCGCCCCGGGTGTCCCTCCCGCGGGCGCATTTTTCTTTTGAACTTTCGGAAAAACTAGCGTGAATACGCCTATGACTTATTCTGATACATATTTGCGCGATATTCTGACGCGCACCAAAGTGATCGCAGTTGTGGGCGTTTCGACCAATCCGGTGCGTCCGAGCTTTTACGTCGCGCGCTATCTGGATCTGAAGGGGTATAAGGTTATCCCTGTGAATCCGGTCTACGCGGGCCAAACGTTGTTTGGTCAAACCATTCGAGCGGATCTAGGCGAGATCAGGGAACCCGTTGATATGGTGGATATTTTTCGCCGCCCAGAGCATGTTCCTGAGATTGTGGATGAGGCGATGGCGCATTTGCCAGACCTCAAAACTGTGTGGATGCAAATTGGGGTAGAGCACGCTGAGGCAACCGCAAAAGCACATGCAGCAGGTCTGGATGTGATACAGAACCGCTGCCCGAAGATCGAATATCAGCGCCTTTTTGGCGAACTGCGCATGGGCGGTTTTGCCACTGGCGTGATTTCTTCCAAGCTCTAACTCAAGGTCAGGCCAGCGAATAAGCGTGTAAATTCCCCATATTTGGCGAATTGATCGTTTTTGCACGCTGCGCTTCATTGAACATCACTGCGATGTGTCTATTTTAGTTCTAACGGCGACGTGCTAGGCCACGCGCCAAAGATATATCAAGGAGAGTGTCGTTGGGTAACGCACGCAATATCGCCTTTTGGGTCGTTCTGTTCCTTTTGATCCTGGCATTGTTTAATCTGTTTAGTGGCAACAACGCCAATCTACAGAGCAGAGAGATCAGCTATTCTGAGTTCGTCACCAATGTGAATGGTGGCAATGTCACCAATGTAACGCTTGACGGCGAGCGCATTCGCTTCCGTGGATCAGACGGTAGTGACTATGTAACGATCAAACCTTCGGACGCGAATGTGTCCGAGTTCTTGATCGAGCAAAATGTTCCTGTCCGCGCAGAGCAGCAAGAGCAGTCTGGCTTCCAGACGTTTATTCTATCGCTCCTTCCGTTCCTTCTGCTGATCGGTGTGTGGGTCTACTTTATGAACCGCATGCAAGGCGGCGGCAAAGGTGGTGCGATGGGCTTCGGCAAATCCAAGGCCAAGATGCTGACACAGAAAGAGGGTCGCGTGACCTTTGACGATGTGGCGGGCATTGATGAAGCCAAAGAAGAGCTTGAAGAGATCGTTGAATTTCTGCGCAACCCACAGAAGTTCTCTCGCCTTGGCGGCAAAATCCCGAAGGGCGCTTTGCTTGAGGGCCCTCCCGGAACAGGTAAAACGCTACTTGCACGTGCAATCGCGGGTGAGGCGGGCGTTCCGTTCTTCACGATCTCTGGTTCCGACTTTGTCGAGATGTTTGTGGGTGTTGGTGCATCGCGTGTGCGCGACATGTTCGAGCAGGCGAAAAAGAACGCGCCATGCATCGTGTTTATCGACGAAATCGACGCAGTTGGTCGCCATCGTGGCGCTGGCTACGGCGGTGGTAACGATGAACGAGAGCAGACGTTGAACCAGTTGCTGGTTGAGATGGACGGCTTTGAAGCCAATGAGGGCGTGATCATCATCGCGGCGACAAACCGTAAAGATGTGCTTGATCCAGCCTTGCTGCGCCCAGGTCGTTTTGACCGTCAGGTCACGGTTGGCAATCCAGACATCAAAGGGCGGGAAAAGATTTTGCACGTACATGCGCGCAAAACACCCCTTGGTCCTGACGTCGATCTGCGCATCATTGCGCGTGGTACGCCGGGTTTCTCTGGTGCCGATCTTGCGAACCTCGTCAATGAGGCGGCCCTAGGCGCTGCCCGCGTTGGTCGTCGTTTCGTGGCGATGGAAGATTTCGAGAGCGCGAAAGACAAGATCATGATGGGTGCCGAGCGCCGCTCTATGGTCATGACGGACGAGCAGAAAGAAATGACTGCGTATCACGAAGCGGGTCACGCCTTGGTTGGCATCATGCTGCCAAAATGCGATCCGGTTTATAAAGCGACGATCATTCCGCGCGGTGGAGCTTTGGGTATGGTGATGAGCCTACCTGAAATGGATCGACTCAACATGTTCAAAGACGAATGCCACCAGCGTTTGGCGATGACCATGGCGGGTAAAGCGGCGGAAATCTGGAAATACGGTCCTGAGTCTGTGTCCAACGGTCCTGCGGGCGACATCATGCAGGCGTCTGCCTTGGCGCGCGCAATGGTGCTTCGTTGGGGCATGTCGGAAAAAGTCGGTAACATCGACTACTCTGAAGCGGCTGATGGGTATTCCGGCAGCACTGGCGGTTTCTCGGTTTCTGCGAACACCAAAGAGATGATCGAGGAAGAAGTCCAGAAGTTCATTCAGGACGGTTATGAGTGGGCGGTCAAAATCATCACCGAGAACGAGACAGAATTCGAACGCCTCGCGCAGGGCTTGCTTGAGTATGAAACGCTGACAGGCGATGAAATCAAGAAAGTCATGAACGGCGAAGCGCCGAACTCTGGGTCGGACGAGGACGACACGCCGGATCAGGGCAGCGCGCCAAGCGTGACGGCCATTCCAAAGACCAAGCCACGGGCAAAGCCCACGGGCGGCATGGAACCTGAACCAACTGCATAAATGAGTGAAACCCCGGCCTAGCGCCGGGGTTTTTCATTCTGGCGCGTGATAGATGAAATGACAGCTTTTGGATTGTATGCCGCACGATGCTGCGGCAGTGTCTGCGCAACCAAATTCGACAGGTGACACATGCCCGCACTCAAACCGACTGACTACTACGCGACTGTAAAGTGGCTCGGCTCTGTCCATGACAGCGAAGCGGATTTGACCTCGTCGCCGACTGCTGAAATGCCGCTTACTTTTGCGGGCTATGAAGCCGAATTCCACGCAGGTTTAACGCGCCCATCCTGTAGCCGCGTCAAACAACAGTACCCGCGCTTTACGGAAATCAAGAATGCCCGCCAGCTCTCTGTTGTGTCTCAAGAAGAGTTGGATCTGATCGCCACTGAAATGGGCCTTGATCAACTTGCGCCTCACCTGATTGGGGCGTCCTTGGTGATTGAAGGCATCCCCGATTGGAGCCATGTTCCGCCGTCATCTCGTCTGGTTGCCACCGACGGTCCTGGCCTTGTCATCGATATGGAAAACCGCCCCTGCCATTTGCCCGCACCGTTCATTGAGGCTGAAAATCCTGGCAAAGGCAAAGCTTTCAAAGCGGCTGCCAAAGGTCGTCGTGGTGTCACTGCAAGCGTCGAGCGCGTTGGAACACTTCGCATCGGTATGACACTGCGCCTGCATATCCCTGATCAGCCGATCTGGTCCGAGCTCGCCTAAGTGCTCCAGAACACAACACCGCTTTTCCGACAAATCGTGTCTTAAATCAGCGATTGTATACGAGTGTATGGCGTAGGAAGGAGTCATCGGATTCGGCGTGATTTGCGCCACTTGGGAGGGATCGCAGATGGCGCTTGATGATCGCAAAGGCGTTTGGAAATCTGGCAAAGGCAAGGGTCGTCACACGCCCAAAGGTCGCCAATTAGAGGACCAAGCATGGGATGAGGTGCGCGCATTGCTTGCGGATCGTCCACGTCGTGCTGATCTGTTGATAGAATTCTTGCACCTGATCCAAGATGCCTATGGTCACCTCAGCGCGGCACACCTGCGCGCTTTGGCTGAAGAGATGCGCATGTCCATGGCCGAGGTCTATGAGGTCGCTACCTTCTACGCGCATTTCGATGTTGTGAAAGAGGGCGAAACACCGCCGCCTGCTTTGACGATCCGCGTGTGTGATTCACTGTCTTGCGAACTTGCGGGTGCACAAGCGTTGAAATCCGCGCTTGAAAGCGGCCTTGATGCGTCCGAAGTCCGCGTGCTTCGCGCCCCTTGCATGGGGCGCTGCGATACCGCGCCTGTGTTGGAGCTTGGCCATCACCATATTGATCACGCGACCCTTGAAAAGGTTCACGCGGCAATTGCTGCGGGTCATACCCATGCAACTGTTCCAGAGTACGAGGGTTATGACGCCTACATAGCCGATGGCGGATACGCTTCGCTGAAATCCCTGCGCGAAAATGGCGATTGGGAAAAAATTCAGGAAACCGTGATGGATGCGGGGCTAAGAGGACTTGGCGGCGCGGGTTTCCCGTCCGGCAAGAAGTGGGGCTTCGTGCGCGCCAACGAGGGCACGCGCTACTTGGCCGTGAATGGCGACGAGGGCGAGCCGGGCACATTCAAAGATCGCTATTACCTAGAGCGCACGCCGCACCTCTTCCTTGAAGGCATGCTCATCGCCGCTTGGGCGGTCGAGGCGGAGACCTGCTTCATCTACATGCGCGACGAATACCCTGCGGTTTTGCACATCTTGGCCGAGGAAATCAGAGCGCTAGAAGAGGCAGGATTGGTCGCCAAAGGCTACATCGATCTACGTCGCGGCGCAGGCGCCTATATCTGCGGTGAAGAAAGCGCGATGATCGAAAGCATTGAGGGCAAGCGCGGTCTTCCACGTCACCGCCCACCTTTTGTGGCGCAGGTTGGTATCTTCGGAAAACCAACTTTGGTTCACAACGTCGAGACGCTCAAATGGGTTGCGCGGATCGTGCGCGAAGGTCCTGAGGTTCTGTCTTCAACCGAGAAGAATGGCCGTAAGGGTCTGCGCAGCTATTCCATCTCTGGACGTGTCAAGAAACCTGGCGTTCATCTGCTCCCAGCCGGCTCTACGATCATGGATCTGATCGAAGCCTCCGGTGGTATGATCGATGGTCACACGTTCAAAGCCTATCAGCCGGGTGGTCCATCTGCTGGCCTTTTGCCTGCGTCCATTAACGATGTTCCGATGGACTTTGACACGCTTCAACCGCTCGGCACCTTCATCGGTTCTGCCGCCGTTGTGATCCTGTCCGACAAAGACAGTGCGCGTGGCGCAGCCCTGAACATGCTGCGCTTTTTCGAGGATGAAAGCTGTGGTCAGTGTACCCCTTGTCGTGTTGGTTGCGAGAAAGCGGTCAAGTTGATGCAGGCCGACAAATGGGATCAACCGTTGCTCGAAGAACTTTGCACAGCCATGGGGGATGCGTCGATCTGTGGTCTGGGCCAAGCAGCGCCGAACCCCATTCGGATGACTATGAAACATTTCGCAGATGAGGTGTAATCCATGACTGATCAAATCACATTTATAATGGATGGTGAGCAGGTTACGGCGGACAAAGGCCTAACCATTTGGGAAGTTGCCAACGGTCGTGGCCTCGTTATTCCGCATCTGTGCCACAAACCTCAGCCTGGCTATCGCCCTGATGGCAACTGCCGTGCGTGCATGGTTGAGGTCGAGGGCGAGCGTACGTTGGTCGCGTCCTGCATTCGTGGCGTGAGCGAAGGCATGGTCGTCACGACCAACTCCAACCGGGCGGAAAGTGCGCGCAAGATGGTCGTAGAAATGCTGCTGGCGGACCAGCCCGAGCGTGATGCGTCGCATGATAAATCCTCACATCTTTGGGACATGGCGGATGCCAATGGCATCGACCAAAGCCGCTTTCCCAAGCTCGAAGAGGGCCGCATCCCGTTGCTCGATGACAGCCATGTTGCGATGTCCGTTAACCTTGACGCCTGCATCCAATGCGGTCTGTGCGTGCGTGCGTGTCGCGAAGTGCAGGTCAACGATGTGATCGGCATGGCGGGTCGCGGTCAAGACGCTTATCCGACGTTCGATCTGGCTGATCCGATGGGCGATAGCACCTGTGTCGCTTGCGGTGAATGCGTTCAGGCGTGCCCGACGGGCGCGCTGATGCCCTCCACTGTGGTGGACGACGCACAGGTCGGCGATAGCAAAGATTTCGGTTCAGAAACTGAAAGTGTCTGCCCGTTCTGTGGTGTTGGTTGCAAAGTCTCGCTGAAGGTCAAGGACGGCAAGGTTAAGTTCATCGAGGGCATCAATGGGCCTGCGAACGAAGGGCGTCTTTGCGTCAAAGGGCGCTTTGGCTTTGACTACATCCACCATGAACACCGCCTCACCAAACCACTCATCCGCCGCGATGATGCGCCTGCGAAGGGGCTGAATGTCGATCCGGGTGATGTGCTGACGCATTTCCGCGAAGCAAGTTGGGAAGAGGCGATGACCCATGCAGCTGGCGGTCTTGCCAAGCTGCGCCAAGCGCATGGTGGTCAGTCTGTTGCCGGTTTTGGCAGTGCCAAATGCACCAACGAAGAAGCGTATTTGTTCCAAAAGCTGATCCGTCAAGGTTTCCAGCACAACAACGTCGATCACTGCACACGTCTGTGCCACGCTTCTTCGGTTGCGGCGCTGATCGAAAACGTGGGTTCTGGCGCTGTTACGGCGACCTTTAACGAGATCGTCAATTCGGATGTTGCTATCGTGATTGGTGCCAATCCGGTTGAAAACCACCCCGTCGCGGCGACCTATTTCAAGCAGTTCACCAAACGTGGTGGCAAGCTGATCGTCATGGATCCACGCGGGCAGGGCCTCAAGCGTCACGCCAGCCACATGCTGCAATTCCGGCCGGGTGCGGATGTGAGTATGCTAAATGCGATCATGCATGTGATCGTAGAAGAAGGCCTATACGACAAGCAATATATCGAAGCCTATACAGAAAACTGGGAAGCCGAAAAAGAGCATCTCAAAGCCTTCACACCCGAAGCGATGGAGCCGATTTGCGGCATCGCCCCTGATGTGATCCGGGATGTTGCGCGCACCTTTGCAGGTGCCAAAGCGGGGATGATCTTCTGGGGCATGGGCGTGTCACAACACATTCACGGCACCGACAATTCACGTTGTTTGATTTCGCTGGCGCTTATGACAGGCCAAGTTGGCCGACCAGGCGCTGGTCTGCATCCCCTTCGTGGCCAAAACAACGTGCAAGGTGCGTCCGATGCAGGTTTGGTGCCGATGTTTGTGCCTGATTACCGCTCTGTCGAGGATGATGCGGTGCGCGAAGACATCTTTGGTGTCTGGGGTCGTGATGAGGACTGGTCAAACAAGCGCGGTCTGACCGTGACGGAGATTGTTGATCAAGCTTACGCAGGCAACATCAAGGGCATGTATATTCAGGGCGAAAACCCCGCGATGTCTGACCCTGACGTGGAACATGCGCGTGATGCGTTTGCCAAGCTCGAGCATCTTGTTGTGCAAGATATCTTCCTCACGGAAACGGCATGTTTTGCCGATGTGATCCTGCCTGCCTCTGCGCTTTATGAAAAGGACGGCACCGTTTCCAACACCAACCGTCAAGTTCAGCGTGTGCGCCCTGCGGTGCCACCGCCCGGTGAAGCACGCGAAGACTGGGCGATCACTGTCGATCTGGCGCAGCGTTTGGGGCTCGATTGGAACTATACCGATCCAAGCCAAGTCTTTGCGGAGATGAAGCAAGTGATGAAGTCGCTCGACAATATCACTTGGGAACGCCTCAAGACCGAAACAGTCACCTATCCATCGTTGTCCCCTACGGATCCGGGCCAAGCGGTTGTGTTCGGGGACGGTTTTCCGCGCGCAGGGGGCCGTGCCAAGTTCACGCCCGCCGCCGTTATCGCGCCGGATGAGGCACCGGATAAAGAGTACCCGATGATCATGACCACAGGTCGTCAGTTAGAGCATTGGCACACAGGGTCGATGACTCGTCGTGCGATGGTTCTGGACGCGGTTGAGCCTGAAGCGAACTGTTCGCTGCACCCTAAAACCCTGCGCGCCCTTGGCGTTGAGCCGGGTGGCATGGTGCGTCTGACAACGCGTCGTGGCAGCATCGATATCATGGCCCGCGCAGATCGCGCAGTGTCAGAGGACATGGTGTTCGTTCCTTTCGCATACGTCGAGGCGGCAGCCAACGTGCTGACCAATCCGGCTGTCGATCCATACGGGAAAATCCCCGAATTCAAATTCTCGGCCGTTCGTGTCGAGGCAGTTCAAACAATCGCTGCCGAATAGGCCGCAACCAACTTTTCAACAGGAAGTAAGACCCATGGGATATAAATCAGACATCGAAATCGCGCGCGAAGCGGATAAGAAACAGATCCAAGAGATCGGCATGAAGCTGGGCATCGAAAGCAAAGATTTGCTGCCCTACGGTCATGACAAAGCGAAAGTGTCCCAAGAGTTCATCAACTCTGTTCAGGGCAACAAGAACGGCAAACTTATTCTTGTAACAGCGATCAACCCGACCCCTGCTGGCGAAGGCAAGACAACAACAACTGTTGGTCTTGGCGATGGTCTGAACCGCATCGGAAAAAAGGCAGCTGTTTGTATCCGCGAAGCATCGCTTGGGCCAAACTTTGGCATGAAAGGTGGCGCTGCCGGCGGTGGTTACGCTCAGGTTGTTCCGATGGAAGACATGAACCTGCACTTCACAGGTGACTTCCACGCAATCACGTCCGCGCACTCGCTTTTGTCCGCGATGCTCGACAACCACATCTATTGGGGCAATGAGTGCGACATCGACATCCGCCGCGTCCAATGGAAGCGCGTTGTTGACATGAATGACCGCGCTCTGCGTCAGGTGAACGTGTCCCTTGGTGGTGTTGCGAACGGCTTCCCGCGTGAAGGTGGTTTCGACATTACGGTTGCGTCTGAGGTTATGGCGATCTTGTGCTTGGCCAACAATCTCAAGGACCTTGAAAAGCGTCTTGGCGACATGATTGTGGCATACCGCCGTGATCGCAGCCCTGTGTTCTGCCGCGATATCAAAGCGGAAGGCGCGATGACTGTATTGTTGAAAGATGCGATGCAGCCAAACCTTGTCCAGACTTTGGAAAACAATCCAGCCTTCGTTCATGGTGGTCCATTCGCGAACATCGCGCACGGCTGTAACTCTGTGATTGCGACGACAACAGCGCTCAAGATTGCTGATTTCGTTGTGACAGAGGCTGGTTTTGGTGCTGATCTTGGCGCTGAAAAGTTCATGAACATCAAGTGCCGTAAAGCGGGCCTGTCGCCTGATTGCGTCGTCTTGGTTGCGACTGTGCGCGCGATGAAGATGAACGGTGGCGTCGCGAAAGCGGACCTTGGCGCTGAGAATGTGGATGCTGTGAACGAAGGTTGTGCAAACCTTGGCCGTCACATTGGCAACCTCAAATCCTTCGGCGTTCCTGTTGTTGTGGCGATCAACCACTTCGTCACAGACACGGACGCAGAAGTGCGAGCGGTCAAAGATTATGTGGCAACACAAGGTTCCGAAGCGATCCTGTCGCGTCACTGGGAATTGGGTTCCGAAGGCTCTGCCGATCTCGCGACACGTGTGGCAGAAATCGCAGAGAGCGGTGTGTCCAAGTTCGCGCCGATCTATGAAGATGACATGCCATTGATGGGCAAGATCGAAACCATCGCAAAGAAAATCTACCACGCAGATGATGTGATTGCGGATACGAAAGTACGTGATCAACTGAAATTGTGGGAAGAGCAGGGCTACGGTAACCTGCCGATCTGTATGGCTAAAACGCAATACAGCTTCTCTACGGATCCGTCCTTGCGCGGCGCGCCTACAGGCCATTCCGTGCCAATTCGTGAAGTACGTTTGTCAGCGGGTGCGGGTTTCGTTGTCGTAGTCT
The DNA here is from genome assembly GCF_001890925.1 of Planktotalea frisia. Taxonomy (GTDB): domain Bacteria; phylum Pseudomonadota; class Alphaproteobacteria; order Rhodobacterales; family Rhodobacteraceae; genus Planktotalea; species Planktotalea frisia. The sequence continues at coordinate 54,999 of NZ_MLCB01000172.1, read as the reverse complement.
GCGGTGAGATCATGACGATGCCGGGTCTGCCGCGCGTTCCATCTGCGGAGAGCATTCATCTGAATGACGACGGCCAGATCGAAGGCTTGTTCTAAACAAACAAGGGCGGTGCGTGGCGACAGGCACCGCCTTACATTTTACGAATGTCTGAAGACGAAAAAGGGACGATGTGATGAGCGCTCAAATTATTGATGGTAAGGCATTCGCTGCCAAAGTACGCGGCCAAGTGGCTGAACATGTGACGGCACTGAAAGCGGAGCACGGCATTACCCCGGGCCTTGCGGTTGTGTTGGTCGGCGAAGACCCTGCTTCTCAGGTTTATGTGCGCTCTAAGGGCAAAATGACCAACGAAGTTGGCATGAAAAGCGTCGAGCATAAGCTTGACGAGAACACGTCAGAAGCGGATCTGCTCGCAGTCATCGACCAACTCAACAAGGATGCCAGCATCCACGGTATTTTGGTGCAGCTTCCACTACCCAAGCACCTTGATGAGGACTTGGTGATCAACTCGATCGATCCTGCGAAAGACGTTGATGGGTTTCACATCTCTAACGTCGGTCTTCTTGGGACCGGTCAGAAAAGCATGGTCCCTTGCACGCCGCTTGGCTGCTTGATGATGTTGCGGGATCATCACGGCTCTCTCTCGGGGATGAATGCGGTTGTTATCGGGCGCTCTAATATTGTGGGCAAACCTATGGCTCAGCTTCTGCTGGGTGATAGCTGCACGGTCACAATCGCCCATTCGCGCACGAAAGACCTGCCGGAAGTGGTCGGTCGCGCCGATATCGTCGTTGCGGCGGTTGGGCGTCCAGAAATGGTGCCGGGCGATTGGATCAAGAAAGGGGCAACTGTCATTGATGTGGGCATCAACCGGATCGAGCGTGACGGCAAAAACAAGCTGGTCGGCGATGTTGATTTCGCGTCATGCTCTGAAGTTGCGGGTGCAATCACGCCTGTCCCAGGCGGTGTTGGACCTATGACCATCGCTTGTCTACTGGCAAATACAGTGACGGCATGCTGTCGTGCGAATGGCTTGGCTGAGCCAGAAGGTCTAACTGCGTAAACTTTTGAAATACTAGAATTACCAAAGCTGCGCGGGAAACTGCGCAGCTTTTTGCGTTCATACGAGACGCTGAGCCGCTGAGTTCTTTTGGCTGAAAATGCACTCATTTGTAGGTGTATCAATCCGAGCACAACCCTAGTTTGAAAAGGCTTAAGAGCTTGATAAACTTGGTGAGGGGAATATTTATATTAATTCGCATGCCATTCACTTTGCGAGCGCGCAAATGTGAAAATTAAGGATCGCGCAAGGAAGTAAAAAATTGGACAGGACTAAACGTTTGAGACCCAATCTTTTACACGCACTGCCAAAGGCAGTGGTCGCGGGCGTTAAAAAGGCGTTTCATCCTAAAACGCTCTTGATCTGGCTCGCGTGTTCGATTGTTGCGGCCTATAGCGGCCCTTTCGGAACATATGACAGCGACAGTGTCACGGAACTGTTGCTGACATGGGCGGTTTTGCTCGGGGTTTGCATCGTTGCCGCATATGTTGTGAATGAAGTGTGTGTTGTCATACTGCCCAAGGCGACCGCATCCTTGCGAAACATTGTGTTTGTGTTTCTGTGTGCGCCTACAATCGGCGCTTTGTTGCAGTTCATGTTGGTCAACGTGTTCGGCAAAAGTAATCTGGACAAGCCGGGATTTGGATTGCTGACGCTTTATGCAACTTTGAGTTTGGGTTTCATTTTTCTCGTACGGTTCGTTTTCTTTCCATCGTTGGACGCAAAAACAGACGTTATCGCGCAAACCGAGTCCGCGTTGCAGCCCGCCTCTTTGCCTCCACATTCGCGTTTGGCAAAGCGTCTAAATATTCCGCAAGCGGCGCGCATTATCCACATCACGGCAAAAGGTCATTTCGTTCAGGTGAAAACTTGTTCGGAGACTTATCAAACGCGTATGCGATTTCTGGATGCAGTGGACGAACTCGACGGCACACTTGGTTTGACTGTTCACCGCTCGCACTGGGTGCATCGCGATGCCATTCGAGGCTGGGTCCCTAATGCGAAAAAGCCGTATGTTTTGTTAGAGAATGAAAGCGAAATTCCAGTGAGCAAAACCAAACTCGACAAAGTTGAGCAGTTTGGAATTCCCAAACTAACAGACGTCGCCTAGGCCTCGTTTTAGCGCGTTTTGATCGGAACGGGCAGGGCGGTTTCTCCTGTTAGGACTGCGATCGCTTTCGTGCTCAACAGGGTGTTAAGCGGTTCAGCGCGCACGCTCAAACCGCCCGTATAGGTGCCGAATGCAGGCATGATGAGACGCCGCTCATCTATTGCAAAGCATCTGCGCGTCAGCGCGCGCGCCTTTAGATTCAGCGTGATTTTTGGATGGTAATGCCCTGAAATTTCACCACTTTTTAAAGTCTCTCCAATCGCGATGTGACGAAAAATAAGCCCGGCCCTGAGGTGTTCAGCTAAGTGTGTGCCACCCAAATCAACTGGCCCCGGATCATGGTTTCCCTCAATCCAAATCCATTCACGCCCTGCTTGTAAACGCGTGATCCATTCACGAGCGTCAAGATCAAGATCAGCGCTGGCGCTTATTCGATCAAAGCTATCACCGAGGCAAATAACAGTCTTTGCGGCCTGAGTAGTGATGTCGTGATCGAGCCGCATCAACGTATCTTTCACCTCGTATGGCGGCAATGCGCTGCCACCTTGAAGCGCGTATCGCTGGGCTTTACCAAAGTGCAGATCAGAGACGCAAAGCAAGTTTTGCGCAGGCCAATAGAGTGCGCCAGACGGTAGCGCATGTAACATCTCACCATTGAAGGAAAAGGCGTGGTGGCTCATCTCACTTGTCTACGCCAGACCCGCAGCGCTCATCAAGGCGGCGGTTTCAGCGGCAAGCAAGCGCTCCTCTGCTGCGCCTTTGATAGGGATGCGACCCATCTCGAGAAACATGGGTGCAGCCAATGGCGTGACCCGCTTAAGCGTTATGAAATCTATCCTGCCGCGTGTTTGCTCTAGCATCAAACGGATACGACCAAAGTCAACAAGACCGCGCAGCGCTTCTTGTTTGGTGATCCTCAAAAGCAGGTGTTCGGGATCATATTTGTGCAGTGTGTCATAAAGGATGTCAGAGCTAAACGTCGCTTGCCGCCCGTTTTTACGTTGCGAGGGAAGGTTGCGTTCTATCAAACCCGCGATCGTTGCGGATGCGCGAAAGGTGCGTTTGATCAAAGCGTTACCAGCAAGCCACTGTTCAAGCCCTTGTTCCATCATATCAGGATCCATGAGAGCGTCTGGATCTGTCACCGCCCGTAGCCCCCAAAAAAGCGTCGCATGGTCCGTTGCCACAAAGCCAAGCGGATCATAGCCAAGCTCTTCCATACGTTTGGACAAAAGCAAACCTAACGTTTGTTGTGCGTTGCGGCCTGCAAATCCGTACACGACCGTATGGTTTCGATGCTCATGCGGAAAACTTTCGATCAAGAGACGGCCGGGGCGCGGGAGTATGCTGACACCTCTTTGTAGTGTTAGCCAGTCAGCAGTGCACGCGGGAAGGTCTGGCCAATCGTCTTGTTGAAACATGCGCAAGATCCGTTGGCTGAGTTGCGTGGAGGTCGCAAATTTCGTTCCACCAAATGTTGCGACTTTTGGCTTTTTATCTGCGCGACGCGTCACTTCGACTGTCATTTCGCGCAAGCCCTCATAACGCACGATTTGCCCGCCAATTAAAAACGTATCGCCCTGTGTGAGGGTCGATGCAAAGCCTTCTTCGATCTCACCCAAAGGTTTGCCGCCGCGACTTTTCTGCAAGCGCACTTTCAACGTATCGGTGTCTTGGATCGTGCCGATGTTCATGCGAATGCGCTGTGCCGCACGCGGATCACGAAGCGCCCATGTGCCATCGTTACGCTCTTGCAGACGCTTCCATTTGTCATAAGCGCGCAACGCGTAACCGCCGGTGGCGCAAAAATCAAAACAGTCCTCAAACTGTGCGCGGGTCACCATGCTATATGCGCCTACGCTTTTGATCTCTTGGTAAAGCGCGTCGGGGTCAATCGGGCCAGCACATGCGCGGATCAGGATGTGTTGGCACAGCACATCCAAAGGGCCGGGACCCCGCGGATCGCCATCAAGCTCATGCTCTTTAACCGCTTGCAACGCAGCAACACATTCCACTACCTCAAAGCGATTTGCAGGCACCAGCAGAGCCTTGGACGGGGCGTTGTAGCGGTGGTTCGCGCGCCCAATGCGCTGCACAAGCCGTTTGACGTTTTTGGGCGCACCAATCTGAATAACCAAATCAACATCGCCCCAATCAATCCCCAGATCGAGCGAACCTGTGCACACAATCGCTGCGAGATCTCCGCGTACCATCGCCGCTTCGACCCGTTCGCGTTGCACTTTGTCAAGAGAGCCGTGGTGAATGCCAATCGGCAGACTGTCTTCATTGGCGAGCCACAAGTTGTGAAAGAAAATTTCAGCCTGAGCGCGCGTGTTGTGAAAAATCAGCGTGGTTTTGTGTTGCTTGATTTGCTCAAGAACCGCAGGGATCGCGTAGGCAGCACCGCCGCCAGCCCAGGGGGGCGGCTCTGCGATATTCAGCATGGAAATATCTGGATCAGGCCCCGGATCGGCGAGCACAATATCGCAGGAATCAGGATGACGCGCGAGGAAATGCGCGATGGCCGCAGGGTCCTCAACCGTTGCAGATAGCCCGACGCGGCGCAGGCCGTCGCACATGTTTTGGACTGCGCTGAGCGCAAGCATCAGTTGATCCCCGCGCTTGCTATCTGCGAGCGCGTGAATTTCATCAATCACGATGCGTTTGAGGCCTTTGAACATGCGTGGCGCGTCCTCATAGGACGTGAGCAACGCGAGGCTTTCTGGTGTTGTCAAAAGGATGTGGGGTGGATCCGCGCGTTGGCGTTTCTTGCGCGTTGCAGACGTGTCGCCGGTTCGATCTTCGATCCTGATAGGCAAGCCGATTTCATCGACAGGTCGGCGTAAATTACGTTTGATATCAGAGGCTAGCGCCTTGAGAGGGGACACATAAAGAGTGTGCAATCCTTCGTGAATGCCATCCGCTAATTCGTTCAACGTAGGCAAAAATCCAGCCATCGTTTTGCCACCGCCAGTGGGTGCGATGAGCAAGGTCGCCGGATCATCCGCGCGCGCAAGCATGTCCTGCTGATGGGGGTGAATGGTCCACTCTTGAGCGGTGAACCAATCTGCGATCAAAGGGTGAACAGGCTCCATCCCCTGGACATATCGCGTTCAAGGCAGAGTGCAAGTCACCTTACCTGCTTAGAACGTAAGGCCACCTTTGCTTACTTCACGATTACCTCGTCCTTGACGAACATGTTCGCCCAAGCGCGATCAATCAGCTCAGGGGACATCTGATTTGGAATGCCCTCAAATTCACAAATTGCGATCATTTGATCGATCAAAAAGATCGGCTGATAGTTCGCATAGACATTATCAATCGTCGGGTATTTCGTTTGCAAAAGATAGATCAGCGCATCCTCAGTAAGTGGAATCCCCTTTTTGTTTGCAACCAATGCGAAACTTTTCAAAAAGTTTTCCTGAGACGGACCATCGATTTTGATTTTGTAGAAAATACGACGCAAAGCAGCTTGGTCAAAGATCTCATTTGGGTGGAAGTTGGTCGAAAAAATCACCAAAGTGTCAAACGGAACTTCGAATTTTTCACCGGATTGCAGAGCGAGAATATCTTTGCTTTCTTCCAACGGAACGATCCAACGGTTGACGAGCGATTGTGGGGGTTCGGCCTGTCGGCCAAGGTCATCCACAATGAAAATTCCACCTGTTGATTTGAGCTGAAGTGGTGCCTGATAGGTGCGCGCAGTAGGGTTATAAACCAGATCGAGCATATTGAGCGACAACTCACCACCTGTGATTACAGTGGGTCGCTGACATTTCACATAGCGCGTATCGAATACCGTTCTTCGGCGCAGCTGGTTTGGATCATCGACCTGTTCTTCAACGGCACTGTGCACGATTGGATCGTAAACGGTGATCACCTGACCCGCATATTCGATCGCGCGCGGTACATAGATTTTGTCGCCAAGCGCGTCACGAATTCCGTTTGAAATAGAGGACTTACCATTGCCAGGAGGGCCATACATCAAGATCGAGCGGCCCGAACTTACGGCCGGTCCAAGGTTGCCAAGCAGATCATCAGGCAAGATCAAATGCCCCATCGCATCCGTCAATTGACCTCGTGTGATCATGATGTTTCGGATCGACTGGCGTTTCACCTGTTCGCGGTAAACGTCCAAGGGCACAGGCATCGCACCAAAATACTCGGACTGTTGAAGCGCATCCATTGTGCGCGCTTTGCCCGCGTCGGTTAGCTGAAACCCCATTTCACTGCCACTATTCGCGTTCAGCGTTCCTGTCGCTTCGAGCAATTTTTGCTCGCGCGCAAGGTCGATGAGTTCTTGCGTGACTTGCAAAGGCAAACAAATGGCGCGCGCGACCTCAGTGGCGGTGTCCACGTTCTTGCGAAACATGGTTTTCAACATGATGTCGCGCATCATGACGACGGACAGCTTCATCTGCTGCAAGCCCTTGGGCGGCGGTGGTGCCATCACGGCGCTGGTTTGCATGTTCATTTTGAAGCCCCATTGAATACTTGTGTTCGGGTCAAGCTATCAATCGAGTTGGGGCAAAATGTGGCGTGTAAAGGGCCTGCTTTAGGCTCCTAAGATTGCGCTGAGAAGTAGGTAAATCGCGAGCGTACCACCAAGGGACAATCCCATGGGAAATTCCCACATGCGTTCCCAGCTGTCCCACTTTGGTGCAAGCTGCATTCCTGTCTTCAAGGTTGGATACATCTTAGCACGCTGTCCAGTTTTGCCGGACCACTTCAACCTGCGAGCTTTGCACAAACGGAAGGGGCCACTCCTAAACCGTTTCCAGAGTTTTCCGCCAAGCGCCAAAAGCCGCCCAAAAAGGGATCGCGCAAACGGATTACCATTCAGATCACACCGGACGGTCCCAAAGCAGGCGCGATTGTCGGGGGCGGCGCTTCAAGTGGTGCAAGCGGTTCGACGCGTTCAAACGCAGTGGGCTCTTATGCGTGGTTTTGGGAGAAAGTCCCGACAGCGCTGGATAAAACCGGTGGGCGCTATCAGACTGCGCTAAACAGGCTGAACAATCCACCGTCTGGTGGCGGTGTGCGCGCACCGCGTTTGCAAACGCTTTACACGATCAGCCAAGCACACGGGGTCGAGATCCTGAAAGCAACGATCGGGAAAAAGGTGTCACCGGCGCTCGTGCTTGCGGTGATCGCTGTGGAATCAGCTGGCAAGTCAAACGCAGTAAGCTCAGCGGGTGCGCAAGGTTTGATGCAGTTGATGCCCGCGACGGCCGCTCGCTTTGGTGTGACTGATGTGAACATTCCTGCACAGAATATATCTGGTGGTGTCGCATATCTTGATTGGCTTATGGGCGAGTTTGGCAATGATCCTGTTCTCGTTCTCGCGGCCTATAATGCAGGGGAAGGGGCGGTGCGTAAGAACAACGGTGTGCCACCTTATTCTGAAACACGCGATTATGTGCCCAAAGTGCTTGCCGCGTTTCAAGTCGCGCGGGGGCTTTGCGTGACGCCGCCGCAACTGGCGACCGATGGCTGCGTGTTCAAACAGCTCGGCGGGTAGCTTCGCGTGCTAGGCACGCGAAGCCATAGGTTCTCTTAAATGATCGTCGCTTCTGTTGCAGCGCGCAGTTCATCCTCTGAAACGCCCTCAGCCGTTTCGACAATGCTCAAACCGCCTTCAACCACATCCAAAACACCAAGATTGGTGATGATGCGATCGACCACAGACTTGCCAGTTAGTGGCAGTGTGCATTCTTTCAACACTTTACTTACGCCATGTTTGTTGGTGTGATCCATCACAACAACCACACGACCAACGCCCGCGACCAAATCCATCGCGCCGCCCATGCCTTTGACCAGCTTGCCTGGAATCATCCAGTTCGCCAGATCACCGTTTTCAGCCACTTCCATCGCGCCCAAAATCGCCATCGCGATCTTGCCACCGCGGATCATGCCGAAAGACTGCGCTGAATCGAAATAAGCGGTTTGCGGCAATTCGGTGATCGTTTGCTTACCCGCATTGATCAGGTCTGCATCCTCTTCACCGGAAATTGGGAATGGCCCCATGCCAAGCATACCGTTCTCTGATTGCAACGTCACTTCGATGCCCTCAGGAATGTAGTTGCTCACCAGTGTCGGAATCCCGATGCCAAGGTTTACATACCAACCATCTTGTAGCTCTTGCGCGGCGCGTGCCGCCATTTGATTACGATCCCACATGATTTACGCCTCCCGCACTGTGCGCTGTTCAATGCGCTTTTCGTGATCACCTTGAATGATGCGGTGCACATAAATGCCGGGCAAATGAATGCTGTCAGGATCAAGCGAGCCTGTCTCGACAATCTCTTCCACCTCAACGATGCACATCTTGCCACACATGGCTGCGGGCGGGTTGAAGTTGCGCGCGGTCTTGCGGAACACAAGATTGCCCGTCGCATCCGCTTTCCAAGCTTTCACAATAGCAAGGTCGGCGACGATGCCTTCCTCCATGATGTAGGTCTCGCCATTGAAATCTTTGTGCTCTTTGCCCTCAGCAATCACAGTACCGACACCCGTTTTCGTATAAAACCCGGGGATGCCGCAGCCACCGGCGCGCATGCGCTCTGCCAAAGTGCCTTGTGGATTAAACTCCAACTCAAGCTCGCCTGAGAGATACTGACGCATGAATTCTGCGTTCTCACCAACATAGGACGAGATCATCTTCTTCACTTGCTTGGTTTGCAATAAAATGCCGATGCCGAAATCATCAACACCCGCGTTGTTGGACGCAAATGTGAGATCCTTTGTGCCTGCATCCTTGATCGCCTCAAGGAGCAATTCGGGAATGCCGCAAAGGCCAAAGCCGCCGGACGCAATAAACATGCCATCAAAAAGCACGCCGTCCAGAGCCTCGGCAGCGCTGCCATAGACCTTCTTCATGAGTATATTCTCCTGACCTTTGGTATCGCGAGGATGTGTGACGAAGGGTCAAGAGAGAGTCAATGTTAATGCTGCGCTGCGGCGCGCTTAAAGGACGCGTACCTGTGTGCCAATCGGTGTAATCTCGAACAGTTCAGCGATCTTCTCATTATATAGGCCGATGCAACCAGACGAAGACCGCCGTCCAATCTTGCGCGTATCATGGGTGCCGTGGATCAAATAGGCAGGCCAGCTGAGATACATCGCGTGGGTGCCAAGTGGGTTATCTGTGCCAGCTTACATAAAGTCGGGCAACGTCGGGTCGCGCTCTCGCATGGATTTGGTCGGCGTCCACGTGGGGCCAACTTTCTTGCGCACGATTTCTGTGTACCCACGTTTCGTGAGATCATCGGTCATCGGTACTGATGTTGGGTAGATGCGATAGTCAGATCCGTCAGCGTTCCAATAATGTAGCGCGCGCGAGAAGGTGTCGGCGACGATCACCCCTTTGCCCAATGTTTTAAAGTGGTCGCGCCAATTTTGAGTGACAAAGCTAGACGCATTTCGCCGCGCAGGAGCAACAGGGTTTGGCGTCAAGAGTTGCGCGCGTGCGATGCCGGGCGCTGCGAGTGCTGCACTCAAGCCCAATAACGTGGCACGGCGGGAATATTTAGAATTTGTCATAGGACCTCACACAGAAAAAGCTGCATTCTCATGCAGCCTTCTCAGAATGTGCGATCATTTGCTATTCACGTTTGAGTTAACAGGCCTAGTCGGCGTCTTTCTTCGCAGCGGGTTTCTTCTTGGCCGCGGGCTTTTTTGCAGCAGGTTTCTTTTTAGGCGCTGCCTTTTTCTTGGGCGCGGCTTTTTTCTTGCCGCTTTTGGCCGCACGCTCGGTGATCAATTCAACGGCCATTTCCATGGTCACATCCGCAGGTTCGGTCCCTTTGGGGATCGTTGCGTTGATCTTTTCCCACTTCACATAAGGGCCATAACGCCCTTCCATAACATTGACTGGGCCACCATCGCTAGGATGTTCACCCAACTCTTTCAGCGGTTTCGCTGCCGTCCCGCCACCACGACGTCCAGGGTTCGCACGCTTTTCAGCGAGCAGTTCAACCGCACGGTTCATGCCAATTTCAAAGACATCATTCGGATCTTTGACATTCACATAAACAGGTTTCGCGTCCTCAGGCCCTTGATGCATAATGTACGGACCAAAGCGACCAAAGTTCGATTTGATCATACCGCCCTCAGGATGGTCACCAATTTCGCGGGGCAGGCTGAGCAAGGTCAACGCTTTCGCGAGATCCATGTCATCTTTTTCCCATCCGCGCGGCAAGGATGCGCGAGGTGGTTTTTTGTTCTCTGGTGTCGGCTCTCCACGCTGCACGTAGGGGCCAAAACGACCAGTCTTCAGCCAGATTTCATCGCCCGCATCTTCGCCAAGTACACGTTCGTCACCATCCGCGCCCTCGCCTGCGATTGGGCGCGTGTAGGTGCACTCGGGATAATTGCCGCAGCCCACAAAACCGCCAGTACGCGATGTTTTCAGGTGCAGGCTGCCAAGCCCACACTTCGGGCAAATCCGTGGATCTGTGCCGTCTTCGCGAGGTGGATAAAGTTGTGGCGTCAGCGCGGCGTCGAGCACATCAAGTACTTCGGAAATCCGCAGCTCAGAGGTTTCAGTAATCGCCGCGTGAAAATCGCGCCAGAACTTGCTGAGAATATCTTTGTAATTGGCCTCGCCCGCGGAGACATCATCAAGCTGGCTTTCCAGATCAGCGGTAAAATCATAGCCTACATATTGACGGAAAAAATTCATCAGGAAGATGGTAACAATCCGGCCTTTGTCCTCTGGATAAAGACGGTTCTTGTCCTTGCGCACATATTCACGATCTTGGATCGTCGTTACGATAGACGCATAGGTCGACGGGCGGCCAATGCCGAGCTCTTCCATGCGCTTGACCAACGTGGCTTCTGTATAGCGGGGTGGGGGTTGGGTGAAATGTTGCTCTGGCGAGATGGAGCGTTTGTCCATCGGATCACCCTGCGCAATCTGCGGCAGGCGCTTGTCATCATCGTCCACGACAGCGTCGTCGCGACCTTCTTCATAGACTTTCATAAAGCCATCAAACAACACAACTTGCCCTGTTGCACGCATCACGACTTCACCGTCGTCAGAGCCAAGATCAACTGTCGTGCGCTCCATCTTTGCGCTGGCCATTTGGCACGCAATCGTGCGTTTCCAGATGAGATCGTACAACTTACGCTGATCGGGCTCAGAAAGCTTTAAGCTTGCTGCGTCTTTTTCCAGAACGGTCGGGCGAATACATTCGTGCGCTTCCTGAGCGTTTTTGGCTTTGTTCTTATACTCGCGCGGGCTGCTTGGCAGATATTCATCGCCATAGCGGTTCTTGATTGCATCGCGCGTTTCTGTGATCGCTTCGGGCGCCATGTCGATGCCGTCGGTTCGCATATATGTAATGTGCCCCGCCTCATAGAGACGCTGCGCGACGTTCATTGTTTGACGCGCACCAAAGCCGAATTTGCGGCTGGCTTCTTGCTGCAAAGTAGACGTCATAAACGGCGCGGAGGGGTTGCGCGCGGCTGGTTTTGCTTCGACGGAGACCGCCTTGAGCGCGCGTGACGTCACCGCTTGAACAGCCAGCTCCGCAGCCGTCTCATTCGCAAGATCATATTTATCGAGCTTTTTGCCGCCCATAACGGTCAAACGTGCTTCAAATTCCTGTCCGCGCGGGGTCGCGAGCAGCGCCTTAACGGACCAGTACTCGCGGTTGTTAAAGGCTTCGATCTCTTGCTCGCGCTCAACGATGATGCGCAAGCAAACAGACTGGACGCGACCCGCAGAGCGCGCGCCGGGCAGTTTGCGCCACAAAACCGGCGAAAGATTAAAGCCCACAAGATAGTCCAACGCGCGGCGTGCCAAATAAGCTTCGACAAGCGGTTGATCGACCTGACGCGGATTTTTCATCGCTTCGGTTACAGCTGCTTTGGTGATCGCATTGAATACGACGCGGCTAACGGGCGTGTCTTTCTTGATGGATTTTCGCTTGGTCAAGGCTTCTTGCAAATGCCAGCTGATCGCTTCGCCCTCGCGATCCGGGTCGGTCGCGAGAATGAGTTCGTTGTCGTCTTTCAAGGCGTCCGCGATGGCTTTGACATGTTTTTTGCTATCATTGCCAATTTCCCACTTCATCTCGAAATCGGCATCTGTGTCGACAGATCCATCCTTTGGCGGCAAGTCACGAACATGGCCGTAAGAGGCGAGAACGGTGTAGTTGGGTCCCAAATACTTGTTGATTGTCTTGGCTTTAGCAGGGGATTCGACAACAACAACTGGCATGATATTTCCTTACGACGCTTCTCAAGAATTTCGCTTCTTATGGGTCCGTTACATGTGTGGGGAAAGCCCATAATGTCAATCGCGACGATTAAAACTGTGCCGAGTGTCCGTATTAATTGGAACAAGACAACACCGTAGGCGTTGCGCTAATGTGTTTGCATACATTTATGAAAAGGCTAAATCTCATGCGTTTTTGCAATATCATTTACAGTTCAATTTCAGCGGCGTTGTTGCTCGCTATGCCACTTACGGCGGAATATTCAGTACCGGAGCGTGGCACGAAAGAGCGCAGTGCGATGCTGGATGCAGTGCGCGCGCATGCAGAGGAACAGCTTGGCGCGCCTATTGAATTTGTCGTTTACGATTTGCGCGTCGATGGTCGGTTTGGCTTTGCGTCTTTGCAAGCCCAGCGTCCGGGCGGCGGCGCAATTGATTTATATGCGACCCCCGGCTTCAAAGAAGGCACGCTTGAACCGGACTTCATGGACGGCACGAGCATGCAGGCACTGTTGCGGCGCTCTGGTGAGACGTGGGTGGCAGTACATTGGGCGATTGGGCCTACGGATCTTTGGTTTGCGTATGGTCCGTTTTGTCGTCGTTACGGCAGAGTGATCGAAGACTACTGCCAAGGCGTCAACTAAGCGCGACTTATCATACCACCGGGCGCACGTCTGATTTGGCCATCCATTTCGAGGTTGGTAAGAATGGGGATCATCCGGCTCGTTTGCGCGCCAATATCGCGCAAAAGCTGATCTTCCGCGATAGGACTTGGCCCGAGGCTGTCTAGAATCTGTTGATGCAATTTATTCGTTTCAGAGAGGCTTCGCGTTTCAGGCACATTTTGCTCAAGCGGTAACGGTATTTGCACGTCGCTCTCATCAATAACGTTATTTTGGGCTTCCAGCATCGTGATAATATCTTCAGCGCCGCGCACGAGTGTTGCACCATCGCGGATCAACATGTTGCACCCAGATGCACGCGCATCAAAAGGATGTCCCGGCACTGCGAGCACATCACGCCCTTGATCAAGCGCGCCGCGTGCGGTGATCAAGCTGCCGGATTTGCCAGCAGCCTCGACAACAACGCTGGCGCTGCATAGACCTGAAATAATCCGATTTCGCATCGGAAAATGTCGCGCGATAGGAGCCATGCCAATGGGTTGCTCTGAAATAAGCGCGCCAGCCTTTAAAAGGCTTTCGGCAAGGGCCAAGTTTTCTGCAGGATAGATTTGATCAACTCCGCCTGCAAGGACCGCGATGGACCCTGAGTTCGCAGCTGCGAGATGCGCGCAAGTATCGATGCCGCGCGCAAGGCCTGAGACAACGACATATCCGGCCTCGGCCAGTTCGCCAGCCAAAGCGCGCGCCATACGCGTTCCCAAGGAAGATGCGTTACGCGCGCCAACAATCGCAACCATCGGTCGCGTTAACACGTCCGTATGTCCACGCAGCCAAAGCATCGGCGGTGCATCTGGGATTTCAGCCAGCAAACGCGGATATCGACGCTCACCGCGACACACTAAATGCGCGCCGCTTAGAAGGCCTGCCTGTAATTCACGTTCTGCACTCTCGTGCGTGGCCGCCGAATATTTGGTCATACCGGCTTTAGACGCAATTTCCGGTAAAGCGCTCAACGCCTTGGACGCGCTGCCGTGTTCTTCAAGCAATCGATAGAATGTAGCGATTCCAACGCGGCGAGAACGCAAGAGACGAAGCCAATCAATACGCTCTTCTTCCGTGGCGGGTGGGAGTAGGGGGTGAGTGGAAGAATGGATATGCACGTTCATCTCGGCTCCGTCTGCTTGCAGAATCAGACCTAGCAGAGCCGAGGTTAATAGCGCGTAAACTGAACTCAGATAGTTTGACTTAAACCCTTAGGAGCCAGCGCCACCAACTGTTAAACCGCCAATCAAAAGCGTCGGTTGCCCAACCCCCACAGGCACCCACTGGCCCGCTTTTCCACAGTTACCCATGCCCGGATCGAGCGCCATGTCGTTGCCCAAAGCTCTGATTTGCTGCATGGCTGTCGCGCCATCACCGATCAATGTGGCTCCCTTGACAGGCGCGCCAATTTGACCGTTTTCAACGCGGTAGGCTTCCGTGCATGAGAACACGAATTTTCCATTGGTTATATCAACCTGACCGCCGCCAAACCCGACAGCATAAATTCCGTCTTTTAGACCCGCGACAATGTCCGCAGGATCAGAATCGCCGCCCAACATATAGGTATTGGTCATACGCGGCATTGGCGGGTGTGCGTAGCTTTCGCGTCGCCCGTTGCCTGTCGGCTCTACGCCCATCAAGCGCGCGTTCTGACGATCTTGCATGTATCCAACCAAAATACCGTCCTCGATCAACACGTTCTTTGCCGAGGGCGTGCCTTCGTCATCAATCGTGATCGATCCGCGACGATCAGGGATGGTCCCATCATCGAGAACGGTCACGCCTTTAGACGCCACACGCTGCCCTACAAGCCCAGAAAACGCACTCGAGCCTTTGCGATTAAAATCACCCTCCAGCCCGTGACCGACTGCTTCATGCAATAAAATACCGGGCCAACCGGGGCCAAGCACCACATCCATGACGCCAGCGGGGGCAGGGACCGCTTCTAGGTTTACCAATGCGACACGTAAAGCTTCGCGTGCTTTGGGCTGCCAATCGTCGCGCGTGATCAAACCGCCTAGCGAGATGCGTCCGCCACCGCCAGCAGAACCACTCTCGCGACGTCCGTTTTGTTCAACGATCACAGACACATTCACACGTGTCATGGGGCGTGTATCACTTACCTCAGCCCCATCTGGGCGCAAAATGATCACTTCTTGCAAAGAGGCCGCGATCGAAGCGCTGACCTGAACGACACGCGAATCAAGGTCGCGCAAGAAGGCATCTATTTCGCGCAACGTGTCGAGCTTTGCGCTGAACGTGACCTCTGAAATTGGATCTACGTCTTTGTATAGCTTGGTGTTCGTTGCTCGCGGGGCATCCGCGAGGCTACCGCCACCGGCACCTACAGCCAGTCGCGCAGTTTCAGATGCACGTAACAGTGCCGACTCTGACACTTCGGTTGAATGCGCATAACCAGCAACCTCGCCTAAAACCGCGCGCAGACCAAAGCCCTCCGATGCGTCATAAGACGCATTTTTCAGCTTTCCATCATCGAACACCAAGCCCTCAGACGTGCGGCGCTCGATAAACAATTCGCCGTCATCCGCCCCAGCACAGGCGTTTTGCAAGATTTTCAAAGCGCCTTCTCTAGAAAAGTTATCCTGAAAAGGGCGAAAGGGTTGATGCGTCATGCGGTTTATCTCTCGTATTTTAGCAAAATCTTAGAAGCGTCCGTTTGCCGCAACGCCTAGTCTTTATTTAGTAGTAAGGATATGGTTTTAAACAGCTCAAAGACAACGTCCGTGACTCGCCATCTCGGAAGGGCAGGGACGTTTACTTGAATGCGAACGACTATAACAGATTTGACTGGCGTTTTGCCACTATCGATCAGGGTGTACTATGCAACTGAAAACAACTCTCTCCGGCCTTTTGGCAGCATTCGCAGCGGTTCCTGCCATGGCGCAGGAAGGTCTCGAGGTGATCGGCCAGCCGATCCCAGGCGGCATTGGCTTCCAGCCAGCTGCGACAGAACTTATGCGCGATATCCAATGGCTTGATGGGATGCTAAATATCATCATCACCATCATTACTTTGTTTGTAACCGGCCTGATCATCTACTGCATCGTGCGTTACAACCGTAAAGCAAACCCGACGCCGGGCACATTCACCCACAACTCTCCTGTTGAAGTGGCATGGACGATCATCCCAATCGTCGTTCTGGTCTTTATCGGTGCATTTTCCTTGCCGATCTTGTTCAAACAGCAAGAAATTCCGAAAGCAGACATCACGATCAAAGTCACAGGCTACCAGTGGTATTGGGGTTATGAATATGTCGATCACGAGTTTGGCTTTGATAGTTTCATGCTTGGCAAAGAAGAACTTGCCGATGCGGGTTACGCCCCTGAGCAGTATCTTCTCGCGACGGACACAGCCGTTGTCGTACCTGTTGGTAAGACCATTGTTATGAACGTGACAGGTGCCGATGTGATCCACGCTTGGACCATTCCTGCGTTTGGCGTGAAGCAAGATGCGGTCCCAGGGCGTATCGCGCAGCTTTGGTTCGCGGCTGAGAAAGAAGGCATCTACTTTGGTCAATGTTCCGAGCTTTGCGGCAAAGACCACGCCTACATGCCGATCACGGTTAAAGTGGTGAGCGAAGAAGCTTATCAAGAGTGGCTGAACGGCGCGATTGAAGAGTATGCGGGTGTCCCGCAGCCCTTCAAGGTCGCAGAAGCTGACTAAACTCAAGCTACGATGATCGCGCGCGGGGCAACCGTCGCGCGATCCGACGCAACGATTTTTGAAAGAGATCACGATGAGCGACGCCAGCGCAAACAGTGCCAGCATAGCGCCTGAAGCAAGCTTCGGCGATTTCTTCGCACTTTTGAAGCCGCGCGTGATGACACTTGTGGTCTTTACCGCGCTGGTTGGCCTTTTGGCTGCACCAACGCCTGTTCATCCAATGATCGCTTTCGCCTCCATCTTGTTCATTGCCATTGGTGGTGGCGCATCGGGTGCGCTGAACATGTGGTGGGACGCAGATATCGACGCGATCATGAAGCGTACGCGCAAACGCCCCATCCCTGCTGGTAAGGTTACAGAAAGCGAAGCACTTGGCTTTGGTGTTGCCCTGTCTGGTCTTTCTACCGTCATGCTTGGCTTAGCATCCAATTGGGTTGCAGGTGGGCTGCTGGGCTTCACTATTTTCTTTTACGTGGTGATCTACACCATGTGGCTAAAGCGTTGGACGCCGCAAAACATAGTGATCGGTGGCGCTGCTGGTGCTTTTCCTCCAATGATCGGTTGGGCTGTTGCAACTGGTGGCGTTTCTATTGAGTCTGTCTTGATGTTTTGTCTGACATTCATGTGGACGCCCCCGCACTTCTGGGCGCTCGCACTGTTCATGCGCAAAGATTACGATCACGCAGGAGTTCCGATGTTGACCGTGACCCATGGTCGCCGCTCCACGCGAATCCACATTTTCGTTTACACGGTTCTTCTCGCAATTCTTGCGCTGGGCGCAGGCGTCACCTCTATTGGGGGGCCAGTCTATATGGCCTTCGCGATCGTTCTAAATATTCTTTTCGTAAAAGGTGCTTGGGACATTCTGAACCGCGATGAAGACATGAGCGAAGTCGATAACTTCAAAGTTGAGCGCGGTTTCTTCAAGCTTTCCTTGCTCTATCTCTTCCTCCACTTCGGCGTGATTTTGGTTGAAGCGATAATGCAACGTTTTGGTCTTGGGGGCTGGTAATGGCAATCGGCAAGCGACATGAAATCCATACGCGTCGATATGGTCGCAATGTAGGCGTTGGGCTTTTGCTCGCCGGCTTTATTGCAATCATTTTTGGCCTTACTGTCGTTAAAGTAACGCGCGGCGACTACGAACCACCACGTGGCGAGGTGCAAGAATAATGTCTGATCGAAATTCAACGCCACGCCAACCAATGGATCCAAAGAAAAAAACCGCTATACAGGCGGCTTCGCTGGTTGTTTTCATGGGCGCTTTGGCGTGGGCTTCAGTGCCGTTTTACGATTGGTTCTGCCGCGTCACAGGTTTTGGTGGCGTGACCAATACGGCCGATACTGGCAGCGATGAAATTCTTGATCAAACAATCATTGTGCGATTCGACGCTTCCAAAGAGCGCGGCATGCCTTGGGAGTTCAAACCCCTGGTTCGCGAGATTGAAATGCGTATCGGTGAGACAGGACTTATTTTTTACGAGGCCTATAATCCGACCGACAAACCCGTGGCAGGACAAGCCAGCTACAACGTAGCACCTTATCAAGCTGGCTATTTCTTCAACAAAATCGCATGTTTCTGCTTTGAAGAGCAAGTTCTACAACCCGGCGAGCGTGTCGAGATGCCCGTCACATTTTACATCGATCCAGAGATTGTCACGGACCGCGACGCAAAATATACCCAAGAGATAACGCTTTCGTATACTTTCTATGAAATCGATCTGCCCGAGGACGTCCAACAGGCCGCACTTGAGCAACCCGCAGACACGAATAACAACTAAGCCTATCCGACGAGGGACCCATGGCACACGCAAAAAATCACGACTATCATATTCTTAACCCCTCGCTCTGGCCATTGCTGGGCGCAATTGGTGCATTCGTTATGCTCTTTGGCGCAGTGATTTGGTTCCACGACAGTGGGCCATGGATGTTCTTGATCGGCCTCGCGGGCGTACTCTACGTCATGTATGGCTGGTGGGCAGAGGTGGTCGAAGAGAGCCACGTTGGCGATCACACACCTGTCGTCCGTATCGGCCTGCGCTACGGTTTCATCATGTTCATTATGTCCGAAGTCATGTTCTTCGCAGCATGGTTCTGGAGCTTTTTCAAACACGCGATGTACCCAATGGGACCACAGTCGCCTGCCATTGATGGCATTTGGCCGCCAGCAGGCATTGAGACGTTCGACCCTTGGCACCTGCCTTTGATCAACACGTTGATTTTGCTTTGCTCTGGTGCAGCAGCAACATGGGCGCACCACGCGCTGGCGCATGAAAATAACCGGAATGACACGAAGAATGGTCTTATCCTAGCCGTTGCTCTGGGTCTGATCTTCACGGTTTTTCAGGCCTATGAATACAGCCACGCGGCCTTTGGTTTCTCCGGCAACATCTACGGCGCAAACTTCTTCATGGCGACGGGCTTTCACGGCTTTCACGTTGTGATCGGAACCATCTTCTTGTTCATTTGCTTGCTGCGCCTCCAGCGCGGTCACTTCACGCAGGAAAAACACATCGGTTTCGAAGCAGCGGCATGGTATTGGCACTTCGTTGATGTGGTGTGGCTCTTTTTGTTTGCTGCTGTCTACGTATGGGGCGGCTAAGCCGCTTCGCTTAAAGCACTTTGTAGCTTGAAACCCACGCTGCAAAACGACAAAAGCAAAGGCGCAGGAAGTTTGATTTCTGCGCCTTTTTCTAATTGATGGACCTAAATGACGCGTATGCGCACCCCATTGCTCTTTTCCCTGCTTTTTGGCCTAACCGGTGCCGCGATCCTGATTTGGCTCGGCGTCTGGCAAATGCAACGACTTGAATGGAAGCAAGGCATTCTCTCGAACATAGAAAACCGCATTTCCGCTGAACCCGTCGCGCTACCAGAGCAACCCGATCCTGACGCTGACAAGTTTTTACCTGTATTTGCTTCTGGCACGCTTACGGACGATGAAATCCACGTTCTCGTCTCGCAAAAACACGTCGGGGCGGGGTATCGCGTTATCTCTGTTTTCGTGACCAATTCTGGGCGGCGGATATTGCTGGACCGAGGATTCATAAAAGTTGACCAAAAATCAGCTGAACGCCCCATCGGTCCAACGGATGTTACAGGAAACCTTCATTGGCCTGAAGAAAAGGGGAGTTCGATTCCCGAGCCTGATCTCAAAGCCGAAATTTGGTTCGCGCGCGATGTCTTCGCGATGGCCAAACACTTAGACACAGAGCCAGTGCTAATCGTCGCGCGTGAAACTTCGCTCATCGATGATCCAGTTGCGCCACTTCCTGTTGATACGGTTGGTATCCCGAATGATCATTTGCAATACGCGCTGACTTGGTTTTCGCTCGCGTTGATTTGGGTTCTTATGACTTTCACTTTCGTTTGGCGTGCACGCGGCGCGCAGAAGGGCACATCATGAAATACGTCTCAACGCGCGGCGCAGCTCCGGTTCTCACGTTTGAAGAAGCGATGCTTACAGGCCTTGCGCGTGATGGTGGCCTTTATGTTCCCGAAACCATCCCAGAGCTGAGCGCTGACGACATTCGCGCGATGAGTGGCGCAAGCTACGAAGAGATTGCGTTTAAAGTTATGCGCCCTTTTGTTGGCGACACCTTCACTGATGAAGAGTTCAAAGGCTGCATCACCCGCGCTTATGCGGGCTTCGGTCACACCACCCGTGCGCCGCTGGTGCAACTTGCGCCAAATCATTTTTTGATGGAACTTTTCCACGGTCCGACCCTCGCATTCAAAGATTTTGCGATGCAGCTGATTGGGCAAATGTTTGAACTTGCGCTTAAACGCTCGGGCAAGCGCGTCACAATTGTAGGCGCGACGTCGGGCGACACAGGCTCCGCCGCAATAGAGGCTTTCCGGGGTCTGGACGCTGTGGATGTTTTTATTCTTTACCCGCATGGCCGCGTGTCCGAAGTGCAACGTCGCCAAATGACCACGCCAACGGAAAGCAACGTGCACGCTATTGCGATGGACGGAGATTTTGATGATTGCCAAGCGCGCTTAAAAGATATGTTCAACGACTTCGAGTTCCGCGATGGTGTTGGATTGGCCGGTGTCAATTCAATCAACTGGGCGCGTGTTCTGGCGCAGGTGGTTTATTATTTCTCCACTGCGGTTTCTCTCGGTGCGCCGGATCGCAAGGTCAGCTTTACGGTTCCAACAGGTAATTTTGGCGATATTTTCGCGGGATTCATTGCAAAGCAAATGGGCCTCCCGATTGAGCGTTTGATCATCGCAACCAACCAGAACGACATTTTGCACCGCTGCATGGAAACTGCTGCCTACACGAAATCCGGTGTAAAACCCTCGATCTCTCCTTCCATGGATATTGAAGTCTCTTCCAATTTTGAGCGCGCGTTGTTCTTCGCACATGATCAGGACGGCACGGCGATCAAAGGGTTAATGGATGACCTCGCTGCGAACGGCAGCTTCACGATTTCAGGTAACGCCATGGGTGCTTTGCAACAGCATTACGACAGTGGCATGCTCGATGAAGCAGGAACCGCTGCGATGATCACGCGCGCGTTGAACGAAACTGGCGAAGTGCTTTGTCCACATTCTGCGATTGGAGTTGCTGTCGCTGAAAACCATATAGGCGACACTCCGATGATTACGTTGGCCACCGCACATCCCGCGAAATTCCCCGATGCCGTCGAAGCAGCAACGGGTGAGCGACCTTCGCTTCCTCCTCGTATGGCGGATTTGTTTGAACGCGAAGAACGTGTAACCCGTGCACCTAATGACCTCAAAGCGTTGCAAGACATCGTTCGCGAGCGTCTTTCTTCATGAGCGTACAGACACATACCCTCGCGAACGGATTTCGTATCGTCACAGAAAAGATGCCGGGCCTGCAATCCGCATCTATCGGAATTTGGGTGACCGCAGGTGGTCGTGACGAGCGGATTGAGCAGAACGGCATCGCGCATTTTCTTGAACACATGGCTTTCAAAGGCACCAACACCCGCACATCTTTGCAGATTGCTGAAGAAATCGAAGATGTGGGTGGTTATATCAATGCCTATACCAGCCGCGAAGTGACGGCCTATTACGCGCGTGTGCTTGGTGGTGATGTGCCGCTGGCACTTGATGTGATCTCGGATATTCTCCTCAATCCTGTGTTTGATGAGGATGAGATCGAAGTCGAACGCGGCGTCATTTTGCAAGAAATCGGCCAAGCGCTCGACACACCAGATGATGTGATTTTTGACTGGCTGCAGGACGAAGCTTACCCCAATCAACCCATTGGTCGCACGATCCTTGGGCCTGAGGAACGCGTGCGTAGTTTTAGCCGCGAGGACTTAAGGCGTTTCGTTCACGAACACTACGGTCCATCGCAAATGATCCTCTCAGCTGCGGGTGATGTGGATCACGACGCGATTGTACGTGAGGCCGAAAAGCTGTTTGGCGGATTGCAAGTGCGCGTGGCAAATGATCCGATCCTTGCAACGTTCCAAGGCGGCGAGCGGCGCGAGATCAAAACTCTAGAGCAAGCCCATTTCGCTTTGGCTTTTGAGGGGCCGGGCTATTGCGATGATGCGATTTACACCGCACAGATTTATTCTGTCGCTTTGGGCGGTGGTATGTCGAGCCGTCTGTTTCAAGAAGTGCGTGAAAAGCGTGGGCTTTGCTACACGATTTTTGCACAAACCGGTGCCCATTCCGATACCGGTATGATGACGATTTACGCGGGGACGAGTGGTGAACAACTGCCTGAGCTTGCGAGTTTGACGATGCAAGAACTTGGCCGTGCCGCAGACGACATGAGCGATGCGGAAGTCGCGCGCGCACGCGCGCAGATGAAAGCAGGCATGCTTATGGGGTTAGAGAGCCCTTCGAGCCGAGCAGAGCGTCTTGCGCGATTGATGCAGATCTGGGGTCGCATTCCTGCGCTTGAAGAAACGGTCACGCAGATCGACGCAGTGACGACACAGGGTGTCAAAGACTTCGCAGCCACTCTTGCTGGTCAAGCGCCTGCTGCTCTGGCGCTTTACGGTCCTGTGGAACGGGCACCTGAGCTTGGAGATATGCTAAAAGGCCGAGCTGCTTAATGCTGCGCATCAAGCGAAAAGTCCGGCTAGAGACAGAGCGTCTTTCCCTGCGCCCACCCATCCATTCGGATTTTCGAGCTTGGGCCAATCTACGGTATGAAAGTGCGGATTTTCTCACCAAATGGGAACCGACTTGGGCTAGTAACCATCTGACGCGCAAGGCATTTACCAATCGTGTTTACTGGGCGCAGCGCTCTATTTCGGGTGACACTGCTGTTCCGTTGTTTCTTGAGCGACGCGAAGACGGCGCGTTGATGGGTGCAATCACGCTCGACAATATCCGTCGTGGGCCAGCACAAAGCGGCACGCTTGGCTATTGGATTGGTCATCACTACGCGCGTCATGGCTACATGAGCGAAGCGATTGCGGCGATGGTGCACTACGCGTTTGAGCGAATGGACCTCTCGCGATTGGAAGCGGCGTGCTTGCCCGAAAACAAAGCTTCGCGCGGGCTGTTGGAGCGCACAGGCTTTAAATATGAAGGCGTGGCGCAGGCGTATTTGCAAATTGACGGGCGTTGGCGCAGCCACGTGCTGTATTCTGCGCTCAGGATGGATCGACGTGGGCGCACAGATGTTGGCTGACTTTTGAAACGAATGCGCTATCTTCTTTCTCATTAGAGGGAGAATGCCATGATCCGTTTATCACTTTTTTTATGCCTGCTTTTCAGCGCAACCCAACTGAGCGCGCAAGATCGCCGACCGAGCCATTGTATTGCGATTGCCAATTCAACGCCGGGGCTGAGTTATCTACACAAAGCGAGTTACCGCGACCCTTTGCCTGATTACACGGTTCGGCTGTCCTATATCGCGCACGCTAGTTTTCTGATCCAGACTCAAGGTGGTTTGAACGCAGTGACCGATTTCACGGGCTTCGTCGGTACCACAAATCTGATCCCGGATGTGGTTACGATGAACCATGCGCATGACACGCATTGGACCGCCAACCCGGATCCCGCGATCCCGCATGTATTGAAAGGTTGGGGGTCTTTTGGTGAAGGCGTTGAGCATCACCTCGACCTCGATGAAATGCTGGTGCGCAACGTGTCCACCGATATTCGCTCGCAATTTGGCGGTGAAGAAATGCGTGGAAATTCGATTTTCATCTTTGAGGTGGCGGGCCTTTGCATCGGCCATCTTGGCCACTTGCACCACGAACCTAATGATGCGCAATACGCGGCGATCGGGCGGTTGGATGTGGTGATGGCCCCTGTGGATGGGGGATATACGTTGCCTGTATCCACGATGACGGGTGTCTTGAAACGGTTGAAATCCTCTGTGGTGATCCCGATGCATTGGTTCACGGACTTTGGATTGCAGAACTTTGTCTCCGGCATGGTCGACGAGTTTGATGTAAAACGCGTGGACGGCTCATCGATAGAGGTGTCGCTGGCCACTTTACCTAAACGCCCGACAATTTTTCTGCTGCGTCCCTCGTGGCTGCGCGATAATGACGAGTAAACCAACCGGAGTCGTATCCTTGCTTAATCCCGTTACTGACGCTTTTGAAACTGCGCTGCGTGCCATTTTACCCGAGCATTCCGTCCGCGCCGCAGAGCCGCGTTATCTTGAAGAACCGCGCGGTCGCTATGAAGTGCGCGAAGGTTTGTTGGCGTTGCCTGAAACCACCCAAGAGGTTTCGCAAATTGTGCGTCTCGCCAATGAGATGCGCGTTGGCATCGTGCCTTATGGTGGCGGCACTGGATTGGTCGGGGGGCAAGTTGCGCCAGATGGGCCTGCACCGTTGATCTTGTCTCTGGAGCGCATGAATGCGATCCGGTCAGTGCATCCCGAAGAAAACGTTCTGATCGCCGAAGCAGGGACGATCTTGGCGGATGTCCAAGCAGCCGCGCAAAACGTAGCCCGCCTGTTTCCACTCTCCCTCGCCGCCGAAGGAACAGCGCGGATCGGTGGAAACCTCGCAACGAATGCGGGCGGCGTGAATGTGCTGCGTTACGGCAATGCGCGGGATCTGTGCCTAGGACTAGAAGCTGTTTTGCCAGATGGCACGATTTGGAACGGCCTGTCGCGGTTGCGCAAAGATAACACAGGCTATGATTTGCGTAACCTGCTTGTTGGCTCAGAAGGGTCGCTTGGGATAATCACTGCCGCCTCGCTTAAACTTAGCCCGCGTCCTGCGGGTGAGGGGACAGCCTTTATGGTTGTCGACAGCCCTAAAGCGGCAATTTCTCTTCTGGCAGAGGCACGTAGTCAATTGGGCGACGGGATCAGCGCTTTTGAGATCATTCACAAGCAAGGGCTTGATTTTCTTGAGGAGTATATTCCAAGTGTGCGTCTGCCCTTTGAGGAGAAACCAGAATGGTGCGTCCTGATCGAGGTTGGCTTGGCACGTGGTCTTGATCCGCAAGAGGCACTGGAAACGCTGTTCGAAACTGGACTAGAGAAAGAGCTGGTCAGCGACGGGCTTATCGCGCAATCCGTTGGTCAGCGCACTGAATTTTGGTCTGTGCGCGAACATATCCCAGAGGCGAACCGCCTCGTTGGTTCAATTTCATCGCATGATATTTCGGTTCCGATTAGTTTGGTGCCGGAGTTTATCGCACGCGCTGGTAGGGTGGTAGAGCAACTCGGGCCGTTGCGTATCAACTGCTTTGGCCACCTCGGTGATGGAAATTTGCACTATAATGTATTCCCAGATGCGGGGAAATCACGCCAAGATTATCTTGCGGAACGCGATGAGGTGAAGCGGGTGGTGCATGATCTGGTGCATGAGCTTGGCGGCTCCGTCAGTGCGGAACACGGTATCGGACGTCTCAAGACTGGCGATCTTGAGAAATACGGTGATCCAGCCAAATTGGCAGCAATGCGCGCGATCAAGACCGCACTTGATCCCAATGGGATCATGAACCCCGGCGCGGTTCTGGCGCTATAGCCCTTCAAAGGTGCAAAGTGCTTTCACATCGACGCCAAGCGCCTCAAGGCGCTTGCGCCCACCAAGTTCTGGTAGGTCAATCACGAAGCCACATCCAACAATCTCACCGCCCAAACGCTCGATCAGCTTGATCCCAGCCTCGGCGGTGCCACCTGTCGCAAGAAGGTCGTCAATGACAAGGATCTTCTCGCCCGCTTGAATGGCATCGTCGTGCAGCTCAACAGTTGCTTCACCGTACTCCAATTTGTAGTCCTGCGAGATCACTTTGCCAGGTAGTTTGCCAGCTTTGCGCACGGGGATGAAACCAATGCTCAACTGGTGCGCAATCGCG
The DNA here is from genome assembly GCF_001890925.1 of Planktotalea frisia. GTDB lineage: Bacteria > Pseudomonadota > Alphaproteobacteria > Rhodobacterales > Rhodobacteraceae > Planktotalea > Planktotalea frisia. Next base: position 28,984 of record NZ_MLCB01000172.1, on the reverse strand, counting down.
CCGCCAAGAATGAAGCCACGCGCTTCAAGCCCGACGACCTTGTCGATCTTTGTGCCTACGTAGGGGTGCAAAAGCTGATCAACTGCCATGCGAAACCCGCGCGGATCGCTGAAAAGAGTCGTTACATCGCGAAACATAATCCCCTCATGCGGGAAATCAGGGATGGTGCGGATGTAATCTTTGACGGTTTTCATGACGTGCGTCCTTTTGCGTTGCACCGCTGTCTAGCGCGCGGGGTAGTGGCGGCCAAGGGCCATGATGTCCTGTTTACCCAATTTTGTCAGGGCGTTGCTGGATTGTGAAAAGATAGAGCGGCTTTCGTAATACGCGCCACCAATGTCCGTGAGCAGGCCAAGGCCTTGAGTGATTTCCTCTAGCATTGCACTCTCATAAGCGCGTTTTTGCAGGCCTGTGGTAAAGATAATCACGGCCTTGAGGATCACGCCGTCTTTGGCAAACACACGCACGCCAGCACCGGAAATCGGAGTGCCTTCAAGAACATTAAAGCCGGACCCTTTGATTTGACTACGAGAAGGGATGTCGAGAAAAAGGATCGCAATGTCGGGGGCGCTGTCATTGCGTGTGAGCTGAATGCCAGAGTTAGCTGCATTGATTTCATCAACCGCTCGGGTCAACGAGGCCTCTGCGCGGGTCTTTTTACCGCCCAAATAGGCCCGTTCCATCTTTGTGATGCCGATTGTCAACGTGTCTTTGGGCCAACGCACGATCGATTTAGCGCACTCACCACCAGGGGGGGCCGCGCAGGCGACAAGATTGTAAAAATCATCATCACTTAGAGCGACATCCGTGCGTAGGAATTCTTGTGCGACCGCATGGTTTGAAAAGGCAAGCCAGAGAACGATCGCGCGCCAGATCACGCTCTTTTTAACGCGGCAGTTGCTGCGCCCATACCGATGAGCGTTAGCCCACCTGCTTGCGTTAACCGGCGCATCACCATCGGGCGCGCGATCTGTTTGCGCATTAGATCTGCAAGGATCGCGAAGACAAAAGCGTTGAGCGCAGCCAAAGCAACGAAAGTGGCTATCAGGATACCAGCTTGGGGCGCATAAGCGGCATCAACCGAAATAAATTGCGGCACGAAGGCGATGAAGAAGCCGATGCTTTTGGGATTAAGCGCCGTGACGATGGCAGCATGGCGAAACACTTGGCACGGCGTCGCATCAGTGTCTGTTCTGACAAGTCCCGCACCAACGTTTGGAGCGCTGCGAAACATTTTGATGCCAAGAAAGAGCAGATAAAGCGCACCTGTCCATTTCAACACAGTAAAGGCCGTCGCTGACGTCGCAATAAGGGCTCCAAGCCCGATGAGCGACGCGGTCATGGCGATAAGATCACCCAATGCGACACCCGCAGCGGTCGCGAGCGCCACTTTGCGTCCTTGGGTGAGCGCGTAGCTGAGGATCAACAAGATCGTTGGCCCCGGAATAAGTAAAAGCGCGCTAGATGCGGCAACAAACGCCAGCCAAAGTGAGATATCCATTAGCCAAGCACCCGGCCTGCAACCGCATCAAGCTTTGAGAGCAACGCCGGATCGCGCTTCTCAGGGGCCGTCATGATCGCAAATTCCAGTGCTTTATCACAGCCATGAGGACAGTCTTCGCGATTAGCGCCCAGCAGGGCAGGCAAGCGTTTAACCAAATCGCGGCCCTTGTCGGAGTTGCCCATAAGCGTCTTAATGATTTCGGTCACATCGACCTCGCCGTGATCTGGATGCCAGCTGTCATAATCGGTGATCATCGCGACAGAGGCGTAGCACAATTCGGCTTCGCGCGCGAGTTTCGCCTCGGGCATATTGGTCATCCCAATCACATCTGCGCCCCAGCTTTCACGGTACATTTTACTTTCGGCCAAAGTGGAAAACTGTGGACCCTCCATCGCGAGGTATGTGCCGCCCATATGCACTTTGATCCCAGCGTCTTGTGCTGCGGTATGACAGGCTGTGGACAAGCGCGGACAGGTGGGATGGGCAACCGAAACATGAGCAACGCAACCTGTCCCAAAGAAGGATTTTTCGCGCGCGAAAGTACGATCAATGAATTGATCTACAATGACAAAATCACCCGGAGCCATTTCATCTCGAAAACTGCCACAAGCAGAAACAGAGACCACATCGGTGACCCCAATGCGCTTGAGCGCATCGATATTTGCGCGGTAAGGAACTGTGCTCGGAGAGTGCACGTGTCCACGCCCGTGTCGCGGCAAAAAGGCCATTTTCACACCGTCTAACATGCCCGTCAGGATCTGGTCGGAAGGATCGCCCCACGGCGTTTCAACGGTTTGCCATGTAGCATCCGCCAAGCCGTCGATGTCATAAATGCCAGAGCCGCCGATCACGGCGATCATTGTGTCAGTCATGTTAATCATTTCCTGTCATTTGCAGTTTATCAGCAAGCTAACGAGCGTCGCGCGCAATGAAAATGCAAGAATTGCTGATGAGGGGTCAAATTCGCGTGCGGGCAGGGGTGTTCTTTGCACGTTGCTTAGTTTACGGAGCGCTAACATAGCGTCCCCCGAAAGACAGGTTAACCACATGAAACGAGCTATTCTCGGTGCATTCGCCAATCATATGACCGCACCAGATTTGCGTTGGATGCCGGACGAAGGCTTTACCTTCACGCGGTTGCGGATCGAATTACTGTCGGGTTTGACCGTTGCTTTGGCGCTGGTCCCCGAAGCTGTGGCCTTTGCGTTTGTTGCTGGTGTGCACCCGCTGGTCGGGCTCTACGCGGCGTTTTTGGTGGGTCTGATTACAGCTTTGATCGGTGGTCGCCCGGGTATGATTTCGGGCGCGACCGGGGCTTTGGCCGTTGTTATGGTGGCATTGGTTGCACAGCACGGTGTTGAATATTTGTTCGCCACGGTTGTTTTGATGGGGCTTTTACAGATTTTCTTCGGGGCAATGCACTGGGGTAAATTCATTCGATTGGTGCCGCATCCTGTGATGCTGGGATTTGTAAATGGCCTTGCGATTGTGATTTTCCTCGCGCAATTGACCCAATTTAAAGTGCCGGGAACCGTCGTAAGCGATGGCCATGGTATGACGGGTGGCGAGTGGCTTACTGGAATGCCGATGGTGTTGATGCTGATTTTGGTCGGCTGCACCATGGCGATTATCTGGGTGACGCCGCGCATCACCAAGGTGATCCCTGCGCCATTGGCTGGCATTGGTATTGTGGCCGCTGTGGTGATTGCGTTCGGGCTTGATGTGCCGCGCGTTGGCGATCTCGCTTCGATCCAAGGTGGCTTGCCTACGTGGCATATTCCAACGGTTCCGCTGAACTGGGCAACCTTCCAGATTATTCTGCCATATGCGGTTATTCTCGCAGCGATTGGTTTGATTGAAAGCCTGCTAACGTTGAACCTCGTGGGTGAAATGACTAATAAACGTGGCGGTGCGTCGCAAGAATGTATTGCGCAGGGCATCGCAAACACGGTTACAGGTTTCTTCGGTGGCATGGGCGGCTGTGCGATGATCGGTCAGTCGATGATCAACGTGAAATCTGGTGGACGTACAAGGATTGCAGGCATTGCGGCCGCGATTTTCTTGCTGCTGTTCATTGTCGCTGGCTCGTCGATTATTGAGCTGATCCCATTGGCAGCACTCGTGGGCGTGATGTTTATGGTCGTGATTGGCACGTTTGCTTGGAACTCGCTGCGCATTTTGCGCCGTGTTCCAAAGATGGATGCCTTTGTAATCATTCTCGTAACCGTTGTAACGGTTTACTCTGATCTCGCGGTCGCAGTTGTCGTTGGCGTTATCGTCTCCGCGCTCGCATATGCTTGGAACAATGCGCGACGCATTCACGCGATTGAACGTCCGTCTTCTACGTCTGAGGGCGCGAAAGTTTACGAAATTCAAGGACCGTTGTTCTTTGGATCATCCGATGGCTTCATCGAGTTGTTCAACATCGAGGACGATCCGAAAGAAGTTATCGTTGATTTCGCGCAAAGCCGGGTTGTGGATCAGTCAGCCCTGCAAGCGATTGAAGCGGTTGCGGGCAAATACGAGGACGCAGGCAAGCGCATTCAACTGCGCCATCTCAGCCGCGATTGTCATCAGCTTTTGACAAATGCGGGCCATCTGATGGTGGATAGTGATGACGACCCTGATTATGAAATTGCGGTTGATTATCAAGTTCGCACAGGCATTTTGGGCGGCCACTAGACCGCCCCTCCCGACTTAATCGTCGGGGCGTGTAAGCTCGAATAGGTCTTTGACAATCGCATAGTCGCGATATCCCAAGCGCGACAAGGGCTGGAACGTTGTTACATCAAAACGCCCGTCTTTGATGCAGGCGTCATCCATATGGATGCCTGTAACTTCGCCAAGTACGAGATGATTGCTTGCACCTTCCAACTTGATGATTTGCGTCACCTTGCATTCTAAAGACGCAGGTGCAGCTGCGACGCGCGGCGCATTGATGCTCTCACATTCAAGCTTGTCTAAACCGGCGTGCGCAAACTCGTCACTGCCCGCAGGAAGGGTCGCACTGGAGGCATTCATTGCATCCTGAAGGGCGGCAGATACAATATTGACGCAAAACACGCCCGTTTCGCGAATAGCGGCAACGCTGTCTTTGGTATCCCCGCGATCATCCTTTACACCTGTCGAGGAAAACATGACCTGTGGTGGCACATAAGCTATCGCATTGAAGAAACTATAAGGCGCAAGGTTGTCGCGTCCTGCGCTATCTCGCGTTGAAATCCAACCAATGGGGCGCGGTGTGACGATTGCATTGAACGGATTGTGGGGTAGGCCATGGCCATCTTCGGGGCGATAAAACATCTATGTGCACTCCTTGTTTGCCCAATCGCTACCGCCATGCTAGGCGCGATGCCAGCAAAAACGTGAAAGCAGATCGGTGTACGCGCTCAAGCCAGAAACAACTGAGGATTGGTGGGAGGTCGAAGCGCTGTATGATTTGTGCTTTGCGCCGGGCCGTGAGGCATTGTCGTCTTATCGTTTGCGCGATGGGGTGCCACCTGTTGAAGGGTTGAGCAGTGTCGCCCGCGACAGTGATGGAATCCTCGCCGGTGCGATCCGCTATTGGCCTGTGCAGATAGGCATGCACAAAGTACTGCTTTTGGGTCCTGTCGCCGTCCACCCGACGCGCCAAGGCGAAGGTTTGGGCAGCGCTTTGATCCGCGATAGTCTCGCGCGGGCGGACGAGAATGGCTGGCTCAGGGTCATGCTTGTCGGCGATGAACCATACTATAAAAAGTTCGGATTTTCACGTTTGGACGGTGTCTTGATGCCACCGCCAACAAACCCTGAACGCGTATTGGGATTGAACGCACATGCGCCAGTCTGGCAAAATGTGCAGGGTAAGGTGTCGCGTAGCGCTTGAAATTTGCACTCTACATGCTGATCTTAGGGATATGGCGACAGAGTTAAGCACACCCGATCTAGACCGTGACATCAGTGAGATAGCAAAACGCTATCGAAAAGCAAGTGGCGTTGGTATTCAGGTGCTTAACCTTGTTGGTGGGCAAGCTGAAAACTTGATGGAGCGGTTGCCCGATCCGGTCAAAGAGCGCCTCGAGGATGCAACGACCAAGGCGTTAAACTTCGCATTGAATGCCGCAAGTCGTAGTCGCGGTGTGGTGCCTGATCAAAAATCCTGGCTCAATACGGCGGCAGCCACCGCGATGGGCGCGGCTGGCGGGGCAGGTGGTTTGCCAACAGCGCTCGCTGAGTTGCCTGTTACGACAACCGTTCTTTTGCGTGCCATCCAAGGGATTGCCGCAGAATATGGCTTTGATCCGAACCAGCCCGAAATCCAAGCGGAGTGCATTCAAGTGTTTGCAGCCGCTGGCCCGCTCGCAGCTGATGATGGTGCAGATATGGGCTTTTTGAGTGCGCGTGTTACTCTATCTGGCACGACAGTGCATGGCATTATTGCCCGCGTTGCGCCGCGTCTCAGCGCGGCCTTGGGGCAAAAACTTGCGGCACAAACAGTGCCAATCATTGGCGCTGTCGCTGGTGCTGCGACGAACTATGCCTACACGAGCTACTATCAAGAAATGGCGCATGTGCATTTTGGCCTGATGCGCGCAGGCAAGGCACACAAACTCCCACGTGACACTCTGGTCCTACGTCTGGCCGACGCCGTAAAATCGCTCTAACGCGCGACGCTTTTGAGGTATTCCATCACGGGTGCGCGTACCGATTGCTCGCCACTGTCATGACATTCTTCGATGATTTTGCGAAGCACGTTCAAGTCGACACGGCGCAACATGTGTTTTACCGGTCCAATGGAGGCAGGGCGCATCGAGAGCGTGCGCAACCCGATTGCGGCAAAGCACGCAGCCTCGACAGGGCGTCCCGCGTCTTCGCCACAAAATGACAGTGGGGTTCCAGCGACTTCACAGCGTGTGACGATGCCTTGCAAAAAACTCAGGAAAGAGATCGACAGGGTATCATAACGCCGCCTCACGCGTTCGTTTTCGCGATCTGCCGCAAAGAAGAACTGCTTTAGGTCATTGCCGCCAATAGAGAGGAACTCTGCGTCTTCAAAGAACGCCTGCGGTGCAAACGCGAGCGATGGGGTCTCCAGCATCGCGCCGATTTCTAGTTTGGCAGGAAGCGGATGTCCGAGCTTACGTTCACGATCCATCGCTTTGTTCATTTCCGCTTTCGCGGCGATATATTCACTATATTGCGCAACAAAAGGGAACATAACCGACAAGTTCCTGCCCGCAGCGGCACGCAAAAGCGCTTGCAACTGCATGCGCATCACCCCGGGTTTGTCGAGCCCAACGCGAATGGCGCGCCAGCCTAAGGCAGGGTTGGGCTCGTCATTCGGCTTCATATAGGTCAGGACTTTGTCCGAGCCGATATCGAGCGTTCTAAACACCACCCGTTTGTCGCCGGAAGCATCAAGTACACGCTTGTAAAGCGCGCTGAGTTCAGAACGCCGAGGCATTTGATTGCGGATCAGGAACTGTAGTTCCGTCCTGAACAAGCCAACACCTTCTGCGCCGGAACTCTCAAGCGACGGGAGATCTGCCATTAAGCCTGCGTTCATTTGCAAGCCAATCGTGGTGCCACAAAGAGTGGTTGCGGGGGCGTTGCGGGTGGCGGAGTAGCGTTCCTGCGCGTCCGCCTGCATGGCGATTTTATCTTGGAAAGCCGCGTTCACGGTATCATCGGGACGCAAGTGAACGATACCTTGGTCTCCGTCGACCATGATCTGGTCGCCGTTCAAGGCTTCGCGCGTGATCGCTTCGGCGTGCACCACCAACGGAATGGCAAGCGCGCGCGCAACAATGGCTGCGTGCGAACCGACACTTCCCTCTTCAAGCACAATCGCCTTTAAGGAACGCCCGTATTCCAGCAATTCACCTGGTCCAATATTACGCGCGACAAGCACAGGATCGGCAGGCATTTCAGCGCCTGTGATCGTGCCTTGGCCCGTCAAAATACGCAGTAAACGGTTTGAGAGGTCATCGAGATCTTGCAAACGCTCACGTAAATAGCTGTCAGAGACTTGTCCCATCCGCGTGCGCGCTTGAGTTTGCTCTTTTTCAACCGCAGCCTCAGCGGATAGACCGTTAGAGATGTCCTCCTCCATGCGTCGCATCCAGCCTTTGGAATTGGCAAACATGCGATAAGCTTCAAGGACTTGCAGTTGCTCACCGTCCCCGCCGGCCGCGCCGGCGAGTAGTTTGTCGACGCTCACGCGCAGCGTATCAACGGCCTCGTTGAGGCGTCTGGACTCTGTTTCGGGATCTTCGGCAATAACGTTCGTGACCACCACACGTGGTTCGTGCAGCCAGACATGACCGATTGCCGCGCCTTCCTGTCCTGTGGTGCCTCGCAACAAAACGGGTTGCTGGTGGCGCGCGGAGAGCGCTTCGCCTTCGCCCAAAAACGCGCCAAGCTCGGTCATTTCGGCGAGAACCATTGCAACGACTTCAAGTGCGTAAAGCTCATCTGCTGAAAACAGTCGCGCGGCTTTGGATTGGACAACCAAAACACCCAGTCTTTCGCCCAAGCGCTGGATCGGAATGCCTAAGAACGACGAGAAAATCTCCTCGCCTGTTTCCGGCATATAGCGGAATCCTTTTTCAGAGGGCGCATCTGCGGTGTTGATCGTTTTGGACCGTTTCGCGACACGGCCAACCAGACCTTCGCCAAGACGCAGACGGGTCTGGTGCACGGATTCGGGGTTCAATCCTTCGGTGGCACATAACTCTAGCGTTTCAGCGTCGCGAAAAAGATAAATGGAACACACTTCGGTCTGCATCGACGATGCAATAAGCCCAGTGATTTTATCAAGCCGTTGCTGACCATCACCGTCCTCTGCCATTGCATCACGCAGACGGCCAAGCAACTTGCGGCTTTCACTTTCGCGTTTTTGCGCCATTAATGTTGCGCCCTTTTCGGCAAATACTAAAGTGGATCAACTTCCACGGCACTCACCTTAAGATGCTTTGATCGAAATGGCGAGCAGACGCAAATGTAGCAATTCGTATGTCTTCTCTTTATCGAAAAAAGCCTAAAGGGCGAGAGAGGCTGGCCCCTTGCTCAGGTTTGCGCAGAAAATAATCGAAAATTCTAGGAATCAGGCTTTTTCTAACTCGAATGCATCATGAAGCGCTTGCACTGCGAGTTCCATGTATTTGCGATCCACCAGAACCGATATTTTAATTTCTGAGGTCGCGATCACTTTGATGTTCACACCTTCGTCGCTGAGCGTTTTGAACATTTTTGCCGCTACGCCAGATTGCGAGCGCATTCCAATCCCGACCGCGGAAATCTTGGCAACATCCGTGTCTGCAATCAGATCGTGATAGTTGATGTCACCTGCCGTTTTCGCGTCTTCCATTGCCTTTTCCGCCCGCTTCACCTGATCCGTGGGGCAAGAGAAGGTCATATCCGTACGCCCATCTTCGGCAATGTTTTGAATAATCATGTCCACGTTCACACCCGCGTCTGACAACGGCCCAAAGATCGCCGCAGCAATTCCGGGGCGATCCGCAACTGAAACGAGGGTCATTTTTGCTTCATCGCGGCTGTAGGCGATGCCTGAAACGACGTTGGATTCCATGATTTCCTCCTCGGCGCAAACCAATGTGCCAGCTTCATCAGATTGTTCTTCAAACGAGCTTAAGACCCGCAATTTCACTTTGTACCGCATCGCCAATTCAACGGAACGGGTCTGCAAGACTTTCGCGCCTAGACTTGCGAGTTCCAGCATTTCCTCGAAGGCGATCTTGTCGAGTTTTCGGGCTTTGTCAGTGATGCGTGGATCGGTTGTGTAAACACCATCAACATCCGTGTAGATATCGCAACGTTCTGCATCAAATGCTGCGGCAAAGGCGACAGCCGTCGTATCAGAGCCACCGCGCCCAAGCGTTGTGATGCGACCCTCTGGGCTAACACCTTGAAAACCAGCCACCACAGCAACGCGGTCGCCGCTTGCGAACTTCGCACGGATGTTGTCGTCAGGGATCTCTTCGATCCGTGCTGCGGAATGTGCAGATGTGGTCTTCACAGGCACTTGCCAGCCTTGCCAAGAGCGTGCGGGCACGTCCATCTCTTGCAAAGTCAGCGCCATCAAGCCCGCGGTGACGTTCTCACCAGAGCTGACAATCGCGTCGTACTCACGCGCATCATAGAGCGGGGATGTTTCATTGACCCAGCCCACCAATTCATTGGTTTTGCCAGACATCGCAGAGACAATGACGATCACGTCATAGCCCTTGGCGACTTCAACGCCCACGCGTTTTGCGGCGCGTTTGATGCGGTCAAGATTGGCGACGGACGTGCCGCCGAATTTCATCACGAGAACGGGCATACCAGCGTCCTTGTTAGGAGAGTTTGGCCAGCATTTACGGCGCTATGCTTGCAAGGGCAAGGGGCGGTGATGATAACGCGTGCGCGCAGCTTAAAATGGCATCAATGCGCCGTCGTAATTCTCAAAAACACCCGTGTGGTCGCGCGAAAGCTTATCAAATCTTGCGATCAACCCTGTGGCTGAGGTCGCCGCATCAATATCTGCTTCGGCACCGCCCATATCAGTCTGAACCCAGCCCGGGTGATACGCGCCAACCGCGATGCCATCGCCTTTGAGGTCGATCGCAAGATTACAAGCAAGGTTCACGGCAGCCGCTTTGGATGCGCGATAGAGAAAAGCGTTGCCACCGGCGCGCTCGGAGGAGCCCATTTGCGACGCTATGATCGCCACTTTGGGGGCATCACTACGGCGTAGTGCGGGTAAAAGCGCTTGGATCGTATGAAAAACGCCAGTGACATTTACAGCAAATGTTTCGGCCCAAATTTGGGCTTCGTACCCGTTTTCGAGCGCATGACCTTTGTCGAGGTAAACGCCCGCGTTGCACACCAGAAGATCAAGCGCTGGTTCATAACTTGCCGCAAAGCTTTTAATCTGCTCGGAGTTGGTCACGTCAAGGACGGCACCTGTGCTGCCATCGCGTGAGGTGGCAAGCACCGTATCTCCACGCGCACGCATTTGCGATGTCATTTGCGCGCCAATGCCGCGATTGCCGCCTGTCAAAATAACCTGCATCAGTTGTCCTTTCCTGAGGGTCGAAATGGAAGCGGAAGCACGGGCACGCCGTCCTCCACCAGTTTTTTCGCCTCTTCTAAATTTGCTTCGCCGTAGATCGACGTTTCAGGCGCATCGCCGTTGTGCATCGCGCGTGCTTTTTTTGCGAATTCGCTACCCACATATTCACTGTTACTTTCGACCTTTTCACGCATTTCCGCGATCATTTGCTCTGCCGGTGTCGCGGGAGCCGACAATGGGCCGGGGCCTTTTGGACCGGATTGATCCGCGTTTTTGCGTGCAGGTCGTACGGCGGGGGCCATCAATACTTTGTTCACGTCCGCCACGCCACATACCGCGCAGGTCAACATTCGTGCGTTTTGCAACTTGTCAAACGCGCTTGCTGATTGGAACCAGCTTTCAAACTGGTGGTCATTGGAACATTTGAGGGCGTATTGGATCATAGCTCACTGATATAGAGTGAAAAAACTGCGGTCGAGAGATTTCAGCTTTTGCGGGCCTGTTTTGGATTAAAACTGCGAATGATGTGTGCGAGTTCCGGCTCGCTCACCCTTCGGGCAGCATCGGCCAAGCTGAACCATTTGCGTTTGCGCTGGCCGATTTCGCGATACCGATCGTGGATCGTTTTGACTTTCAAGCTATAGACAATCCCCACACAGGGGATCGCACGACCAGACACGTGATGCTTGGTGTAGGAATAAATTCCTAAGGATTCATTGCTCAGTTTGCCCTCGACGCCAGCTTCTTCCAAAGCTTCAATCGCAGCACTTTGCGCGGGTAACATTCCGTCTTGTGGCCACCCTTTGGGGATAATCCAACGTTTGGTACGACGCGATGTCACCAACAGGACTTCAGGCTTACCTTTGCGCAGACGATAACAGAGCGCAGCAAATTGCGTGCGCAGCCCTGTTTTCTTGGCACCCATCAAATCAATCGGTGCAAACGCTTTATCCTTGGCTCGATGCTCTTTCATAGAATTTATACCTTTGCCTCGTTTGCTCGTACGTGATGTCGCTGTTTTCTTGGCGATCTTATAGGACTTCATTGTATCAGTTTTTTGACAATTGTCGAAGGGCAGACAGAACATCCTCTAAGGAATGGGTTTGATCAAGTGCCTTTCGGGCGTTTTGAACCTGAGTTTCGGCCGCATTGGGGGCAAGCAACGCAAGTACGCTGCGCGCAATTTCATGTTCATTTGAGCATAAAATGGCACCTTGGTGCTCTGCAAGTGCACCGTAAGGTTCCGTAAAGTTTTCAAAATGCGGACCGTGCAAAATGGCACAATCATGAGCAAGCGGCTCGAACGGTGTATGCCCCCCTTTCGCAACCAAAGACCCCGCCACGAAGCAAATGTTTGCGCGCGCATACCAACTGTCCATCTCGCCCAAAGTATCCGCAATGTAGAGTTCACTTGCTTGATCCAAGCTCTCGCCCTTGCTGCGCTGAGTTGCCTTCAAACCGAGCCGGTGTGCTATTTTTGCGATCTCGTCACCGCGCTTCGGATGACGTGGAGCTAGGATCATTTTCGTGTTTGGCGCACTTTTTAAGACCTGTTTATGAGCGTTAAGAAGGACGGCATCCTCGCCCTCATGGGTGGATGCCGGGAGCCAAGTCGTGTCACGATCTGGAACTGGATGTGGTGTCTTGTGTTGGGATGCTTGGTAAAAAGATTTCATCGCGATATGAGGGCCAAACGACCGCGCGCCCAAGCTCTTCAACCGCTGTCGCGACGCTGAGTCTTGTGCGCAGACGAGGTCAAAACTCCCGAAAACGCGCGATGCTAACCCGTTGAAACGATGCCAGCCTTTGGCGCTTTTTTCCGAAATACGGCCACCTACTAGGGCAACTGGTATGTGCGCCATTTTGAGCGCACCCAAACGGTTCGGCCAAAAGTCAGCTTCGAACAGCGCGAACAGGCGCAGGTCCATTTTGCGAATAATTCGGCGCTGCACCCGAGCGAGATCAATCGGAGCAAGGCGACAATCAGCGTTCTTTAGATCCCAGCTTTGCACAAGGTGCTTGCCGCTGATGCTATTGCAGGTAATCAACAAGGCATTGTCATCGGCAAGTTTTTCAATGATCGGACGGGCGGCTGCGAGTTCACCGTTGGATGCCGCGTGGCTCCAAACGACGTGGCCTTTTGGAAGAACAGACCAAAGCCCCAGCCGTTCGCGAAAATCTGCAAAGCTTTCCACGCGGCGAAGTACCCTTATAAGCAAAGCGAGCACCAAAAACGGCAGTGCGAGCGTGAATAAGCATCGGTAGAGCAGCATGGAAAATACGATCTTTCACATTCGGGTTTGTGCATTCAGCCCTAGCGTGCGGGCGCAAAGCAAGCAAGCGCTTGCACCCGTTGGCGCCATTCGAAATAGTCGCGCTATGATGTCACTTCGCCCTTTGATATTCGCGCTTTGCACAAGTGCCACGCTTGCTGCGCCGATTGGGGCAGAGCCCGTGACGATCTTTGCCGCGTCAAGTTTGAAGACCGCGCTGGATAATGTGATTGAAACGCGCGCTTTGGACGCGGTGCCTGTCTATGGTGGCAGCGCTGCAATCGCGCGGCAAATTGCTCAAGGTGCAAAGGCAGACATTGTCATTCTTGCACACCCCGATTGGATGGAATGGCTTTCAACGCAAGAGGTGTTGCAAAATTTGAGCCGTTGCAATCTTTTGAGCAACGCTTTGGTTCTCGCGGCATCTGCGAACGCGCCTGATTTGGACGTGCAATCAGCAAACGATCTCATCACGGCGTTGAACGGCGAACGTCTGTCCGTAGGCCAGTTACGCGCGGTTCCTGCCGGACAATATACGCGGACCTACTTGAGCGAGCAGGGCTGGCTCGATGCGCTGCGGCCACATCTCGCTGAAACGTCGAATGTGCGTTTGGCCTTGGCATTAATTGCGCGCGGTGAAGTGCCGCTTGGCTTTGTGTATGCCAGCGATGTCGCTGCCGAGCCACGTGTGCGTGCCGTCTTTACGCCTGATGCCATGGCGTATCCCGCAATTCGTTACCCCATGGCGATCACCACTAACGCGCGCGAGGGAAGCGTAGACATCGCCAAAGCGTTGATTGCCGCACAACAGGTATTTGCGGAACAAGGTTTTGCAAATGTACCAACTCAAGAAACAGGACGCTGCGAATGATCCTGAGCGCCGCTGAATGGGCGATTGTCACGCTGTCCTTGCGCATTGCTTTGGTTGCCACGCTGCTCAGCTTGCCATTCGCAATTTGGATCGCATGGCTTTTGGCGCGACGCGACTTTTTCGGAAAGTCCACACTCAATATCATCGTGCATCTCCCTTTGGTCCTGCCCCCTGTTGTCACGGGCTACGCGCTCTTGCTGTTGTTCGGCAAACAAGGACCATTTGGAGAGGTGTTTGAAACGCTTTTCGGCATTACCTTTGCTTTCCGCTGGACCGGAGCGGCGCTCGCGGCGGCAATCATGGGATTCCCCTTAATCGTGCGCGCGATCCGCTTGGGGTTTGAGGGGGTCGATCATGGTCTAGAAGAGGCTGGCGCGACGCTGGGCGCTTCCAAACGCGCAGTGTTCAGACGGGTGACTTTACCACTTATCACGCCTGCTTTGCTGACTGGGGCGGTGCTCGGCTTTGCCAAAGCAATGGGCGAATTTGGCGCTACGATCACTTTTGTCGCTTCAATTCCCGGTCAAAGCGAAACTTTGCCTTCTGCGATTTACACGTTGTTACAAGTGCCTGGCGGCGAAGCGGATGCGCTGCGCTTGATTGCGATATCGGTGGCCGTTTCAGTGCTGGCTTTGGCAATATCTGAAGTCCTTGCAAGGCGCGCGCTGCAGCGGGTGTCAGGGCAATGAGTTTAGACGTTGATATCCAAGCGACACTAGGACGTTTCAAACTTGATGCGCAGCTTCAGGCAGGGCAGGGCGCAACAGTTATTTATGGACGCTCCGGAAGCGGGAAAACCAGCCTGATCAATGCGATCGCTGGACTGTCTCGCCCTCAAAGCGGGCGCATTACCCTTGATGAACAGGTGTTGTTTGATGCCGCTTTAGGTATCAACGTCCCCGTACATCTACGCCGTATCGGCTATGTTTTCCAAGACGCGCGTTTGTTTCCTCACTTAAATGTGGCCGATAATCTCGATTTTGGGACACGCTATGCAGACGCTTCGTTGGGTAAAAACCACCGCAAAACGGTTATAGAGATGCTGGGGATTGGTGCTCTGATGCAGCGCCGACCTGGCGCGCTTTCGGGTGGCGAAAAACAGCGTGTAGCCCTTGGTCGCGCATTGCTCACTGCGCCGCGTTTGTTGTTGCTCGATGAGCCGCTTGCAGCGCTTGATACGCAGCGCAAAGAAGAAATTCTGCCCTATTTCGAACGCCTGCGCGCGCAAGGTGGCCCGCCTATGATCTATGTCACCCATGATATGAGCGAAATTGTGCGCCTTGCGGATCATTTGTGCGTTTTGCGTGATGGTAAAAGCGTAGCGCAAGGCACCGCCGAGGATGTTCTAGCCGATCCTGCAAATATGAAGCTGATCGGCGTGCAAGATGCAGGGGCTTTGATAACTGGCGTCGTTGATCACCATGCCAGCGATGGATTGAGTGGGATACGTCTGAGTGCTGGCATGCTCTTTGTGCCGCGAATGGCGGTCACTGTTGGTACGTCAGTGCGCATCCGCATCCGCGCGCAAGATGTGATTTTGTCCCTGAGCGAACCAAAAGACATGTCGAGCCAAAATGTGTTGCCTGCAAAAATTACAGCGATCCGCGAGGGGGCAAGTTCTGGATTTGCAATTGCGCTGAGCTGTGGGACAGATCGTTTGTTGGCGCGTATCACAGCACGTGCGCTTGCGCAGATGGAGCTAAAAGTCGGGCAAAACATATGGGCCGTTCTGAAAGCGAATGCGATGCCTCCAAATGCAATCGCACCAAGCTAAATCTAGGTTACATCCTAGTGACGAATTTCGCCGATATCTGTGCGTTTCTAACTTGACGGACGTTTTCCAGTCCAGTATCCGACGCCCTGTTGGCGATGTAGCTCAGTTGGTTAGAGCAGCGGAATCATAATCCGCGTGTCCGGGGTTCAAATCCCTGCATCGCCACCACCCATTCAAAGATCTATGCGGCTAAAGCAGATCGACCAGTTTCAATCGCTGGATTTTCCCAGACGGCCCCTTGGGCAGTTCATCCAACAAATAAATCATATCCGGTGCTTTGAATTTCCCGAGCTTCGCGACGCAAAGCGCTTTCAACTCGTCCATCGCTAATGTGGAGCCATCACTGAGGCTTACGGCCGCTTCAACGCGTTCTCCATAGCTTTTGCAGGGGCGTGCAAACGCGGCTGCTTCGACTACATCTGGATGTGCATAGAGCGCTTCATCAATCTCGCGCGGCGCGATGTTTTCGCCGCCTTTGATGATTAATTCCTTGAGGCGTCCGGTCACGAAAACATAACCGTCGTTGTCCATGCGCCCCAAGTCACCTGTGCGCAGCCACTCGCCTGCGAAGGTCGCAGCGGTAGCTTCTGGATTGTGCAAATATTCCAAGAGCGTGTTAGGCCCGCGCACTGCAATTTCGCCTTCAGATCCGCGCGCGGCTTCGCTGAGATCGCTGTTCAAAATGCTAACCTCATTGCCATAAGCTTTGCCGGGAGAGCCGATTTTGCGCGCCTCAGAGTCGAGCGGGTTAGACAGAATTTGAGCGGCGGTTTCTGTAAGGCCCATCGTTTCGATGATCGGAACACCAAAGCGCGATTCGAACGCTGTGTGGGTTTCAACGGCCAGTGCGGAAGAGGCGGAGCGCCCAAAGCGCAAGCGCTTGCGCAATGTGGTGCTGGGCGCTGTTTCGCCGTGAAGCAAATGGCTGATAATCGTTGGCACCACGGAAAACCATGTGATTTCAGCCGCTTCAGCCTGTTGCCAGAACTTTGAGGTAGAAAAACGCGACACCATTGCGAGCGAACCGCCAGACACAAGCGCACCCATAACCGTGACGCAAAGGCCGTTGATATGATAAATCGGTAGCACACAAAATCCGCGGTCTTGCGGTGCAAGGGCGTGCGCAATTGCTGTGGTCCAACCGCCTGCAAGCAAGCTCGCCTGCGTGTGCACCACTCCTTTGGGGCGGCCAGTGGTGCCAGATGTGTACATCAACAAAGCGTGGTCATTTGATGTGATGTCGTAAAGCTCTGCTGTACCATTCAAGTCACTGCTATCAAGCGCGGATATCTCGCTAGATCCCGCGGATTTGAAGGTTTCGCGCTGATCGTCATGTACCAATGCAAAGCGCGCGCCAGAATGCTCGAGTGCGTAGCCAATCGCATCGGGGCCAGCGGCGAGGTTGATCATCGTCGCGCGAAATCCACCGTATAGCGCTGCGTAAAGCGCAACGACCCCGTCGCGCCCATTTGGGTGGATAATCGCGAGGCTTTCGCCTTTTGCGATACCGTGCGCGGTAAGGCTTTGAGCAAGGGTTCTCGCCGCCTCGCGCAGTTCAGCCCAGCTGAGGGTTTCATCAGTTTCGGGGAAAACAAAGGCCGTGCCACCCACGCGCGCACGTGCATCGAGCCAGTCGCGAACCGTGCCTTCGGGGGGCTTGTTCTGGCTTAGGATCACTTGCCAACCTCAGCCCAATAGTCGCCAAAGATCTCCTCAAGCGCGGGTTCACGCGTAGGGATTTCGCGCACGATTTTAGTGGTTTGCAGGAAATGCTTCCAATGCAAATTGTCATCGATCGAGTTACCCCCCCAAGAGCCACAACCCATTGAGAGCGAAAAGGGCATGCCATTATTGAACGCGCCACCAGTTGCAAAACAATGCGCTTGGTTGATGATCACACGGCAAGTGGGAATGGCGTTGGCGAGTTGCATCGCGTGGGCCTCATCCGTGCTGTGCAAGCCGACAGAATGGCCTGCGCCCATGTGGAGTTGAATGCGTCGCGTGGTGGCGACGGCATCATCAAAGTTTGAAGCGCGGTAAAAGGCGAGCACGCGGCTGAGCTTTTCGCCAGAAAGCGGATGATCAGGGCCGATACCTGTGGTTTCCACGGCGACATATTCGGTGTTCTCAGGGACCTCATCGCCAAGGTTCAAAGCCGCAATCATCTTGTCCGCGTCCTGCGCAATTGCTTCACGATTAAAATGCCCGTCTGGCCAGAGTGCTTTCACGATGCGGGCTTCATCTTTGATCACCACGCCACCCGTTTTAGCCATTTCAGCCACGAAAGCATCATAGATCGCATCGACCACAACAACGGAATTCTCGGACGAACAAGAGGTGGCGTTATCGAAGGTTTTAGAGGCTTTGATCTTTTCTGCCGCGGCTTTCAAATCAGCCGTTTCATCGACGATCACGGTGACATTGCCAGCACCAACCGCAACCGCAGGGGTGCCGCAGGTGTAGGCGCGTTTCACGTTGTTTTGCGAGCCCGTGACGACGACCAAATCGGCCTGCTCTAGCAATCTTTGCGTTTGTTCTTTGGAACCACGCCCCGGAACCATCATCACCAGATCACGATCCAAACCGATCTTGTCGAATTCGGCATAGATATGTTCCAGCAGTCTTTCCATCGTTGGAACACCTTTGGGCGAAGGCGACAGCACAATTGCATTGCCGCATTTCAGCGCGTTGATGATGTTGTTCGCAGGCGTCGCACCCGGATTGGTCGAGGGCACGACAGCACCGATCAAACCAATGGGGCGCGCAATCGTCGTGATGCCAGTCTCGGCGTCGTCGGAAATCACGCCATAGGTCGGCACATCCTTGATATCGCGCATCAAACCAAGCGTCTTACGGTGGTTCTTTGTTATCTTGTCAGGCACGTTGCCAAGACCTGTGGTCTGCACAGAAAGCTCTGCAAGGGCTTTGTTGCGGGTTGGCTCCATGATGGCCCAAGCCACGGCTTTGGCGGCACTGTCATAGAGCGCTTGACTGCCACTCGCCTCGTAGCGGACCTGCGCTGCGCGTGCGCGCGCGATCACGGCGTCGAGTTGAGCGATGGGATCAAGAGCAGTCATAGGAATTCCTTTGGACAGAGAAGAGCAAGGCGCAAGTTCAGCGCCCTGCTCTAGAGTGATTAAAGACCTGCGAGCAGCTCTTTCAGTGTTGCTTCACGTGCGGCCCACATTTCAAGAACCTCTTCGCGGTTCATAACGTGCATAGGTGAGCCGCCTGCTTTCATTTTGCCCGCTACGCGACCATTTTCGAACATTGCTGGAACGGATGCTGCGAGCTTGTCGATGATGCCTTGTGGTGTGCCTTTTGGCACCATCACACCGCGAAAGTTCACAGAGGCGTTGTCGATATCGAACCCTTGTTCTTTTAACGTTGGTACGTCTGGCAGGAACTCGTTGCGCTCAAGATCAAACACGCCGAGGATTTTGACGTTGCCTGCCGCAGCCGCGCGGAATGCGTCAGACAGGTTGTTGACGCCGCCCATGACTTCACCCGCGATCACGGATTTCATAGCGCCGGCACCACCTGCGTTGGATGGGATATAGGCCATCTTTACACCAGCCGCTTTCTCAAGCTGGAGCGCTGCGATGTGGTGACCCACAAACAGGCCCGCGCCAGAAAATGTCAGCTTGCCGGGGTTCGCTTTTGCAAAGTCCACAACGTCGGTCATAGAGTTCATTTCGCTATCTGCTCCAACGACGAAAACAGCCGGGTCAGCGCCCCAGTTTGCGATTGGCTCAAAGCTGTCCGCAGAATATTCTACGCCGCCTTTGATGGACTGCGCGATGAAGTGTGGCACGTTGTATGCACCCAGCGTGTAGCCGTCTGCTTCGGCCTGCGTTGCGAGCCAGTTCCAACCGACGCGTCCACCTGCACCGGGCTTGTTGATGATCGCGATGGGCATGCCAAGCGCGTCTTCATTTCCAGCCGTCATCGTCACAATGCGCGCTTGGAAATCTGTGGCACCGCCAGCGCCGTAGCTGACCATCATCATGACGGGACGCTCAGGATAGTTGGCGTGGCCGTCCGCATAAGCTGTTCCGGTCAGGCCCATAAGCGCGATTGCCGCGCCTGCGAATAGATTTTTCATTGTTTAGTTCTCCCTAGGTTTAGATATGTGCCTGCCGCTCTTGCGGTTCAGGTCGGTCAAAAGAATATCTCTCGCGGTGTGTAGACATTGAGTAGCATCGCGAAGAGTCCGTACATGATAGCTAGAAAGCCAGCCGTAATAAGGGCGCGTTTGATCCAGCTTTTGATCTCGCCGTGCGGGGCAGGATCATAAAGGCTAAGCAGTACAAAGAAGGCGATTGTGGAGCTTGTGTAAAAGCCAAGCGCTTTGGCGGACCAAAAGATATAAACGAGCATCACCAGCAAACCCGGTGTGATGCGCGACATTGCCTCCATCGATAGGCCATTGCCGACCTTGGTTTTGCCCAAAATCGCTTTGCCAAAGGTCCAGATCGCCAGCACCGCAAACACGGTCGAGATGAGACGCGGAAAGGTAAACGCTTCGGCAGGTTGTTGCGTGTAACTTAGGTAGCAGACGGACATTCCAACGCCGGCGACGATGCCAGAAGCGATGATGTGCTGATTGCGGGGCAGATCGGCCATGATTACAGCGCCTCCTCTTTGTGGACAGCGTCGTCCTTGGTGGTGTAGCGGGCTTGGCGCAGCTCCATCCAAATCGAATAAACGATGGAGGCGATGACAACAGCGATCAGCGTGAGGTTCAGCGTGCCAGTCATGAAATAGGGGCCAAGGCCGTTGGTGGCGTTCGCGATCATCGAACCTTGCACGAAATTCGCCTCCGCGATGGGTCCAAGGATCAGGCCAAGCACCAAGGGAGCTGCGGAAAAGCCGAAGCGCTCAAGGAAATACATACCAATCCCAAGCGAGGCCATGACGTAGACATCGCCCATGGAATTCTGCACCGAATAGCTCCCAAAAAGCGCGAGGCCGAGGACCACAGCCGCCATGACCGAATGCGGAACCCGCGCCACGCTCGCGGCAAGGCCAGCGACATAGAGCCCAAAGATGCACATCAGGATCTGCCCGATCAGCATCGAGTTGATGAAAGTCCACGCCACATCAGGGTGATTGTCGAAAAGATCAGAGCCGGGGAAAATGCCATGGATCAACAGTCCGCCAAGTAGGACAGCAGCAGTGGGCGAACCGGGGATGGAGAGAGTGAGCAGTGGCACTAGACTTGGTCCGACCATCGCGTTGTTCGCGGCTTCTGCGGCGATCACGCCCTCGGAATGGCCCGTGCCGAACTTATCACGCTCAGGACTGAATTTTTTGGCTTGATCATACGCCACAAGCCCCGCGATCTGACCGCCCACACCAGGGATTAGGCCGATCACAGAGCCAATCGCTGTGCCAATGCCAAGGGCGCGCTTACGCTTTATCACTTCGCGGATTGAGTCCATGACGGGCTGTTTCTTGACCTCGATCACCTCTGCGGACGTATCGTTTCGCCCTTTCGCGAACATCGTGATGACTTGCGGAATAGCGAATAGACCGATCAAGGCGGGAATCACGTTAATGCCGCCGCTCACGGCTGGATGGAAGATAAAGCGCTGGGCACCCATGATGTCGTCAAAGCCGATGGTCGCCAGCCATAAACCGATGCAGCCGGACAGCAACCCTTTGACAACGCTGCTGGAATCGAGCGAGCCGATGATCGTGACGCCAAGGATTGCGAGCCAGAACAGATGCGATGGACCGAACGCCAACGCCCATTTAGCCAACACAGGTGTCAGGAAAATCAGCAGCATCACACCAAACACACCGCCAATTGCAGAAGAGATGAAAGAAAGTTGTAGCGCCTTCGCGCCTTCACCCTTTTGCGCCATCGTATGACCGTCGAGGGTGGTTGCGATGTTGGCAGGTGCGCCCGGAATTTTCAGCAAGATCGCTGAAACTGCGCCCCCCGCGACGGTCGATGTGTAGGCCGCGCCCAAGAGGATCAGACCTTGGGCGGCTTCAAGTTTGAAGGTAAAGGGGATAAGCAAAGCGACGGCCATGGTCGGTGAAAGACCAGGCGTTGCGCCAAGAATCAAACCGCCAATCGTACCGATAAGAAGCAGGCCGAAATTCACTGGCGTGAACACATCGCCGAAATAGAGCAGAAATTCCAAGCGTTTGCCTCCCCAGACACGAGCTCTGTTGACGTTTAACGCTAATCAATGAAAATAGTTTTGCAAATGTTTTCATAAAATGACTGAATTTGGGGTGTTAGGTGTCTGATAAGGATAAGAAAAAAGCGGATATCATTAGTGTCGCCAAGGCGGCAAAGGTCTCTGCTTCGACGGTGTCTCGTTACTTTAATCATCCTGAATTGCTGAAATCCTCGACCCGTCGCCGCATTGATTCCGCTGTGCGCAAGCAAGGCTACATCCGCAATCGCGCCGCGCAAACCATACATGGGATACGGTCTGGAACGATCGGTGTTCTTGTTCCGACGATTGATCACGCGATCTTTGCCGAGGTGGTGCAAGCCTTTTCCGACGCGGTTGAGACGCAGGGATTTACGATCTTGCTTGCCTCTCACGGATACAGCGCCAAGCAGGAATATGCGGTGCTGCGCAAGTTTTTAGAACATCGCGTGGACGGTGTGGTCCTGACGGGCTTAGAGCATGATGAGGCGGTGTTTCAACTGATCGAGAGCCAAGCCATTCCCGCAGTTTTGATTTGGAACCACAGCGAAGCCGCACGACTTCCTTGTATTGGTGCAGATAATCATCTGGCGGGGAGGTTGATTGCAGAGCATATTCTAAGCCTTGGTCACCGTGACATCGCCTGTATGTTTCCACCCGTGAGCGGCAATGATCGTGCTCAAGGCCGCAAGTTGGGTGTTATGGAGGCGCTCGCAAACGCGGGCGTTGAGGTTCGGCCAGAATGGCAATTGGAAACGGTCTATTCGATTTCTGCGTCCAAGCGCGATACGTCCGCACTTTTATCCCGCCAAAAACGGCCGAGCGCCATTATTTGCGGCAATGACATCCTTGCCACTGGCGCGCTTTATGGCGCGCAGGCTTGCGGGTTAAGCGTGCCTGCAAATGTGTCGATTGTCGGGATCGGCGATTTCAAAGGATCGTCAGAAATTGAGCCGCCGCTCAGCACTGTGCGCCTGCCCGCAGTGCGCATCGGGCAAGAGGCAGGTCAAGCGCTTGCCAACGCAATCACTCAGAAAGAAGCGGGCATTGCGAATTTGCATTGCATGCCGGAATTGGTCGTGCGCGCGTCCAGCGCAAGGTTCATGGCCTAACATTTAGCGAATTTCCACGAATCCCGTTGCGTCGAGCGGGGTGGACGTTAAGCTTTGCTCAATCAAAAAACTGGGAGAAGACTATGAAACACTTATCTGCAAAGCTCGTTGGCGCCGCCTTTATCGCATCTTTGGGTGCGGAAGCCGCTGCTACAGAATGGAACGTCTCTGTCTGGGGCAAGCGCCGCGCGTTCACCGAGCATGTTGAGAAACTGGCGGAACTCGTCTCTGAAAAGACCAATGGCGAGTTCACAATGAACGTCTCTTATGGTGGTCTGTCCAAGAACCGCGAGAACCTTGATGGTATCTCTATCGGCGCGTTCGAGATGGCGCAATTCTGTGCGGGCTATCACCGCGACAAGAACCGCGTGATCACAGTTCTGGAACTGCCTTTCTTGGGTGTTGAGAACTTAGAGCAGGAAGTCGCGGTTTCCAAAGCGGTTTACGCGCATCCAGCGGCAACAGAAGAAATGGCGCAGTGGAACGCAAAGCTTTTGATGACCTCGCCCATGCCACAGTATAACTTGGTTGGCACAGGCGAAGCACGCAAAACTTTGAGCGACTTTGAAGGCATGCGTGTGCGTGCAACAGGCGGTATCGGCAATGCGTTTGCAGCCGTTGGCGCGGTTCCAACATCGGTAACGGCGACAGAAGCTTATCAAGCGATGGAAGGCGGCGTTGTGGATACAGTCGCGTTCGCTCAGCACGCACACCTAAGCTTTGGCACGATCAACCAAGCGACTTGGTGGACGGCCAACCTGAACCCCGGCACGGTGAACTGCCCAGTTGTGGTGAATATCGACGCCTATGAGAGCTTGAGCGATGAGCACCGCGAAGCGCTCGATAGCTCTGTCCAGGAATCGTTGGATCACTACTTGGCGAACTATGCCGAGCTTTTGGGACGTTGGGATTCGGTATTGGCCGAGAAAAACGTTGAAAAAGTTGAGATTGCGGATGACGTAATCGCTGAGTTCCGCGCGAAAGCGGCTGATCCAATTCGCGATGAATGGATCAAAGACATGGAAGCGCAAGGCCTGCCAGGCCAAGAGCTTTATGATCTTGTCGTGAAAGCGCTTGCCGACGCGAAGATGTAAGTGAAGCGGGGAGGGGCGTGGGAAACCACGCACCCTTCTTTTGCATACCACTCAATTTCCTAACATTTCGGGATTAAACACATGGCAGGCTCCGCAGCCGTCCTTGAAGATTCCAGCTTGCTGAGCAGGCTCGACCGCACCCTTCTTCCGCTTGAGAAATTCTGCGCGCTGCTGAGCGGCCTCGCAATTTTTTCGCTGATGTTTTTGGCGGTTTATTCCGTCACGGGGCGTAAATTTTTCGCCTCTCCGATGATGGGTTATGTAGATTATATCGAAGCGGCGATGCCGATCATTGCGATCATGGGCGTGTCATACGTGCAGCGCGATGGGACGCATATTCGTATGGACATGCTCGTTTCTGTCTTGAAAGGTCGCGTGCTTTGGCTGTTTGAGCTGATCTCTGTTTTGTTGATTTTATTGCTGATCGTCGCGCTCACATGGGGCGCTTGGGAGCATTTTGATCGCTCCTTTGACTGTGCGAGACCACTTTGTAGTCGCGACAGTTCAATTGATGTGGGCATTCCGATCTGGCCGTCAAAACTTGTCGTGCCTTTTGCTTTCGCTATCCTGAGTGCACGCTTGATCTTGCAAGCTGTCGGCTACGGACGCGCCCTTGTGTTAGGTTTGGAAAATCCAGTGGCCGTGCCATTAACCTTAACTGTCGCGGAACAAGCTGAAATTGAAGCCAAATCTTTGATGGGAGAAGACTGATGGAACCCATTGAAATTGGCCTATGGGTCAGCGGCGGCATGCTGGTTTTTGTTCTGCTCGGTATGCGCGTGGCCTTCGCGGCAGGTCTCGCGGGATTTGTCGGTCTTGTCTGGCTGCGCTGGAACGGGTTTGACTATGACCCAGACCGGTTTTGGAAAGCTGTGGAAATCAGCGTCAAAGTTGCAGGCCTGACCCCGCATTCAAAGGTGTCAGCACAGGTTTTGAGCCTGATCCCAGTATTCATTCTGATCGGATATCTTGCCTATCACGCAAAGCTGACAGTCGCGCTCTTTGAAGCTGCAAAGCGTTGGATTGCTTGGGTTCCCGGCGGTCTTGCAGTTGCCACTGTTTTTGCCACGGCTGGCTTTGCCGCGGTGTCCGGTGCATCCGTTGCGACGGCCGCTGTTTTCGCCCGCATCGCCATCCCTGAGATGCTGAAAGTGGGTTATAACAAAGCCTTCGCAGCGGGCGTTGTCGCCGCAGGTGGTACGCTCGCGTCGCTTATTCCACCTTCCGCGATCCTCGTAATCTATGCGATTATCGTCGAACAGGACGTGGGAAAACTGCTGCTTGCAGGCTTTATTCCGGGTGTGTTTTCAGCGTTTGTTTATGCCATTCTGATTATCGGCCTTGCACTGGGGTTCAAGAATATCGGCCCGCCGGTGGGTGGTTTCACTTGGCGCGAACGCTTTGAATCCTTGCCGCCAGCGCTGCCCATTGTGGCCGTGGTCGTGATCATCATTTTCTTTGTCTACAACCCGTTCGGCGACGCATGGGGCACTGCTACAGAGGGCGGCGCAATTGGAGCCTTCATCATTTTCTGCATGGCGCTTTATCGCGGTATGCGCTGGGCGAAACTGAAAGAAGCACTGCTCGAGACTGCCAAACTGACAGTGATGATCTTTACAATCATCTGGGGCGTTTTGATCTATGTGCGCTTCTTGGGATTCGCGAAATTGCCGGTTGCGTTTTCGGACTGGATCACAGGGCTTGAGATGGCGCCTTTAACCATCCTGATCTGCATTTTGCTGGCCTATGCGGTGCTCGGCATGTTCATGGACGCGATTGGCATGCTTTTGCTGACCTTGCCTGTGGTTTACCCTGCGGTGATGGCATTGAACGGTGGTGAATTGGTGAGTGCCGCGGATAGTGCGTTTGGCATGTCTGGCCCCATGTGTGCGATCTGGTTCGGTATTTTGGTGGTGAAGATGGCGGAGTTTTGTTTGATCACCCCGCCCATTGGCCTTAATTGTTTTGTGGTTGCGGGCGTGCGTGATGATTTGACTGTTCAAGACGTCTTTCGCGGTGTGACCCCGTTCTTTATTGCTGATGGCATTACAATCGCATTGCTTGTGGCGTTTCCAGGCATCGTGCTTTGGCTGCCCTCGCTCGCTTCCTAAATTTAGATAACGGACGACTTCATGACCCATATTCTTGCGATTGACCAAGGCACGACCTCGACCCGCGCCATTCTTTTTGGCTCTGACATGGTCCCTGTTGCGTCGGCTCAGGAAGAGTTTGAACAGCACTTCCCACAAAGCGGTTGGGTCGAACATGAGGCCAGTGATCTGTGGTCCACAACCGCATCGACTTGTCGTGGGGCGATTGAAAAAGCTGGCATCAGCGCGGACGAGATTGCCGCGATTGGAATCACCAATCAGCGTGAAACTACAGTCATCTGGGATCGCAAAACCGGCAAAGCCATCCACCGCGCAATTGTTTGGCAGGACCGAAGAACGTCTGAGTTGTGCCAAACGTTGAAAGCGGCGGGGCATGAGCCGATGGTGACAGAGCGCACTGGCCTACTGCTTGATCCCTATTTCAGCGCGACAAAACTCAAATGGTTGCTCGACAATGTTGAAGGTGCGCGCGCACGTGCGGAGGCGGGCGAGCTGGCGTTTGGCACGATTGACAGTTGGGTGATTTGGAATCTAACGGGTGGCAAATCACATGTCACTGACGCCACCAACGCGGCGCGAACGATGCTCTATGATATTCGTAAAGGGCGCTGGTCAAAGACCATGTGCGATCTGCTTGATATCCCGATGAACATGCTGCCAGAAGTCAAAGATTGCGCAGCTAATTTTGGCGTCACGCGTGCTGATTTGTTTGGACGCGAGATCCCAATCTTAGGGGTTGCAGGTGATCAACAGGCGGCGACAGTGGGGCAGGCGTGTTTCAAGCCAGGGATGTTGAAGTCGACCTACGGCACTGGATGTTTTGCACTGCTAAATACTGGAGATGATCCCGTCACATCAAAGAATCGTCTATTAACAACAATCGCTTACCAGCTTGATGGTAAACCGACTTATGCGCTGGAAGGCTCAATCTTTATTGCGGGTGCCGTTGTGCAATGGCTGCGTGATGGATTGAAAATTATCCGTGATGCGAAAGAAACGCAGCCGCTCGCTGACAAAGCCGATGCAGGACAAGATGTCGTGCTTGTGCCAGCGTTCACAGGTCTTGGCGCGCCTTATTGGAACGCGGAATGTCGCGGCGCGATTTACGGTCTGACTCGAAATTCTGGCCCAGAAGAAATGGCAAAGGCCGCGTTGGAAAGTGTCGGGTTTCAGACGCGCGATTTGTTAGAGGCGATGCACGCGGATTGGCCGAATGCCGAAGATGCGGCGTTGCGTGTGGACGGTGGGATGAGCGCGTCGGACTGGGCGATGCAGTTCCTCTCTGATATCTTGGGCGCACCTGTGGATCGCCCTGAAGTGCTCGAAACCACAGCGCTTGGCGCTGCCTGGCTCGCTGGGCAACGCGCTGGAATTTATCCACCTATGGAAGAATTCGCCGCGACTTGGGCGTTGGAGCGTAAATTCGAGCCAAGCATGGATGAGGCCATGCGCGCGAAACGCTATGCGCGGTGGGGACGAGCGGTCCAAGCGACCTTGTCGGTCTGAGCCGCGCGCGTTAAGCACCGCGTATTCTGGGGAGAATGCCATGAAGCAGTATCATCAAGCCTTGCGCGACGTGTTGGAACTCGGCGTTCAGTCGACGGACCGCACCGGCACAGGCACGATCTCGCATTTTGGGATGCAATGCCGTTACCCAATGGCTGATGGGTTTCCTTTGGTCACGACTAAGAAGCTGCACCTGAAATCGATCATCCACGAACTGTTATGGTTCCTCGCAGGGGACACCAACATCAAGTATCTCAAAGACAATGGCGTCTCCATCTGGGATGAATGGGCCGATGAGAATGGTGATCTTGGTCCTGTTTATGGTTCGCAATGGCGTCGTTTTCCGGCACCTAACGAGAAAGGTCACATTGATCAAATCGTTGATCTTGTTGACGCGATCAAGAACACCCCAGACAGTCGCCGCCTGATCGTATCCGCGTGGAACCCCGCAGAAATCGCAGACATGGCGCTGCCGCCGTGCCACACGCTTTGGCAAGTGCGCATCGCGGGGGGCAAGCTGCACCTCCAGCTCTATCAACGCTCTGCTGATATGTTCCTTGGGGTGCCCTTCAACATCGCATCTTACGCGCTTTTGCTGCATATGCTTGCCCATGTGACGGGTTACGAGCCGGGCGATTTCATACATTCGATCGGCGATGCGCATATTTATTCCAACCATATGGAGCAGGTGCAAACGCAACTTGCACGTACCCCAAAAGCATTGCCCAAGCTACGGATCAAGCGTCAAGTCAGCTCAATCTTTGACTTCACATATGATGATTTTGAGATCATCGGCTACGGTCCTGATGCCGCGATTCGTGCACCCGTGGCGGTGTAGCGGATGATTTCTTTGGTAGTTGCACGCGACAAAAACGGGGCCATCGGCAAAGGCAATGAAATCCCTTGGTACGCGCCAGAGGATTTGCAATTCTTCAAACGCGAAACCCTTGGCGGCGCTATCATCATGGGGCGCAACACGTGGGACAGCCTGCCATTCAAGCCATTGAAGAACCGTTTGAACATCGTGGTCTCTTCGCAAAATTGTGGAGCAGAGCTGATTTGTAACAGTGTTACACAAGCTGTGGATGCGGCTTACGCGCAGGGCTATCGGCGTGTTTACGGGATTGGTGGCGCTGGGATTTATCGCGAAATGATTGAGATCGCAGACCGGCTTTTGATCACTGAGGTTGATTTAGAAGTGAACGATCCTGACGTCTTTTTCCCGGAAATTCCGCCAGAAAGCTGGCAAATCGTAGGTGAAACGCATTTGAGGCAGGATGCGCCAAGTTGCACAGTTTTTGAGTATTTGCGCAGTTAAGTCAGAGGAAAACCTTCGATTTGTTGGCAAAAGAATCACAGGTCCAGTGCGGAATGCCCTTCGAGAGGGCAAGTAACATTCGCTCAAATTGACTTAATTTTGCCGCATGTTACCTCTATACACAGAGTCCTCGAGCACCCGACTTTTGACGGGTTGACGTCTGACCGTAGAACGATTCAGCTAACCGCATGATCCG
>NZ_MLCB01000171.1 GCF_001890925.1 Planktotalea frisia | reverse complement strand
CGGATCATGCGGTTAGCTGAATCGTTCTACGGTCAGACGTCAACCCGTCAAAAGTCGGGTGCTCGAGGACTCTGTGTATATGATAAAAAACGGAACAATTTTTTTGTTCGCCTGAAACAGCAGTAACAGTTTCGCGAAATATCAAGCGAAGGACCGCAGATGGTGCACATCGACGAGAATCTCGTGACGAGGCCGCTGAGCCGCGGCCTTGATTTCAAGGAGCTGTTTCAGGAGGCGGTTTCCGCCCGTGCCGGACTCTCTTTGGTGGAAGCAGCTGATACAAGCTCTGAATGGACACCCAGTTTACTAGCAGAGGCGCTTGCAGAGGCTGACCCGAAAGGTCGTGGTGTTGACGTGCGGACCGTACAAAACTGGTTTCAAGACAATGACAAGGGGATCAGTTCAGAGAATATCATCTGCCTTGCTCGCGTGTTTGGCAGGGGCGACCCGGACGCGATCGCAATGTGGAGAACGGAGCTCAGAGCCGCAAACAAGCTACTGGCATCGAAGCGAAGAGCCCGTCGCAAAAGCACCCGTTCAACCACGTCAGTTGAAAATGCCACAGACCCCCAAACTTCGACCGAGAGAACTCAAGCATCTCAGAATGGACAAAACAGCTTTGCAAGGCTGTCTGAGAGGATCTTCACGAGTTCCGATGGTTTCAGTATCTCAATACTTGTCTGGGCCGGCTTCTTCATGCTTTGCTTGGCAGCGTTTATCGCTAAAAATCACGACATAACCTATCCGGCAGGGCCAAGTTTGGACAAACAGGTCGGTTTCTTTTGGTCGCTCAGTTGGTCAATTGAATGCCTTTTACTTTATCCCACATCGTTTTTACTCATTGCGAACCTCGTGTCTTTTTGGAAACGGGAAAGTCAGACAGCAGTTCAGTCTGAAGGAGAAAAAAGCACTTGGAATGACCTCATGGACAGCTTGCGCTTTCCATTCTGGGTAGCTGCAAGCGTTGCGTTCGCCTTGGTTTTTGTTGTCCAATGGGGTGGCGTGTATCTAGTTGGTCTGACGCAGACAGATGCGCCAGAGCTGATTGATTGGCTACTCGTCGCGCATGTTCGGCCTGACGTTATTACGGTGTCTGAAGCTCTTTTCGTCTCCCTGCTAGCATTCTCCTATTCGGGTCTGGTCTATTGGTTTTATTTCGTAGGGTTGATCCTTCTCTTTGCTGTCAGCGAGGACTTCCACAGAAGAGCAACATCACCTGATCCAGGCTTTGAAGATGGTTTTTTTGAAAGCACAGGTGAGAAGCTGCAGAGATGCATATACCTTTCTACAGTCATTGGGATCTTTGTCGCTACAGCCATTCAGTTGAACGCACTTTATTTGAAGTCCGACGGAGAAACGAGTTTAAGCTGGCTGGCCAATGACTTCATTGCAATACTGAATCCCGACGCCAAGAGCTGGGCTCTTCTTGAGCAGTCTTCCGTATCCTCGCTTACAAGTTCCATACTGCTGCTACTGCATCTAGCCCTGTTCGGCGTATGTACGATCAAAGTTCGCTCCGGTTTGCGGGCCTGTTACACGCGAAACCTGCCATCCGGAAAGCTTAGCGCAGTGACCAGCAGCGAACGCGAGCCAATCGATCACGACCCCTTGGTTAGGCAAATCTGCATACTGGGCCTCCTGTGTTTGACCTTCGGCTCAATTGGCCAATTTTTTGGGTTTACAGTATTATTGTTTGCCTCGCTGCTCATTACTGTAGCCAGCATTTGCTGGTCCCGGAGGGGTTCTAGGTCGCGCCTTATCAGGGAGAAATAGGTGTTCAGCGGGTGCAAATCATGAGCAACAAGAAGGGCATCTCATTCGTTGTTCTATCTATGGCTGCTTTTACGTTCGAAGACATGTTCCTAAAGCTACTTTTAACGGATCTGCCAGTGGGCCAATTGCTTTGCATGTTTGGGCTTGGAACGGCATCGGTATTTGCTGCCGTAATGTGGATCACAGGCGCCCGATTTGATGAAGCAGGCGCGTGGGGGAAGTTGCCTCTTTTGCGAGCGTTTTGCGAGGCCGGCGCTGCGCTCACATTCTACCTCGCTCTGTCGAATATCGATCTGACCCTTGTTGCAGCTGTTTATCAAGCTGTGCCGCTTGTGATCGTAATCGGCGCGGCTCTTATTCTTCGAGAACAAGTGGGATGGCGCAGATGGCTTGCAGTGCTCCTTGCACTGCTAGGGGTCATTCTAATAATTGGCCCGGGCTCTTTGGACTTCGATCCAAATGCATTTTGGGCTGTGTTGTCAGTGCTGTTCGTAGCGGGGAGGGATTTGGCAACACGTAGAATAGAAGAAAGCCTATCTTCGACGCTCATATCGTTTCAGGGCTTTGCAGTTTTGATCCCCGCAGGGCTGGTTTGGCACTTTGCTGCTGGGGAAGTGATGGTCCCAGTCTCACTCACTCATTTGGCGCTTACACTTGGCGGCGTGCTCTTTGGAGCCATTGGTTACTATTTTATCGTTCGCGGTATGCGAATAGGTGAAGTATCCGTTGTGGCCCCATTCAGATATAGCCGCATCCTGTTTGCGATCCTGATTGGAACGATCGTGTTTGGCGAGCGCGTAGGCATGGTCGCATTACTTGGCATTGGTCTCATTGTTTTTGCTGGGCTTTATTCGTTTAAGAGGGAAGCGCAGAAAACGGTTCGGCAGAGACTTTGAACAAAATCGTTATTGAATATCAGTCATAGTTCAAGGTCGCGCGCATCCGGCCAGATGAGAAATGCTGATAATGGCGCATATGTTAAATTGTCTTTGAGTACTTCTGAGTTGGAGGGGCGGGCCCTCTTTACGTGTGTAAGATCACCGTTCCCGTCGTGAGGCCTATATAGTTGCAGACTGCTAGAATCTGCCTTCACCAGTGCGGGAATCGATTTTCGAAAAATCTCGCCAGCTTGAAGGAAAGAGCCCCTTTGATCCATGACCTTAGCACGATCATAGGCGGAACCCTTGCCTGGCTTCCATCTTGTGGATCATATCCGATCACTCGTTTGGTTTCAGCGATGTCCCACCGCATGCCGGGGTTATCCGACATCAAATTCAATGCTGCAAACTGGACGTCTTTGACGTCGATCGCCGCGCGCATTCCATTCAAGAAATCCCGATCGCTCAACCACATTTCCTGTCCCCAACGGCCCATCGCCATGTGAGGACCAGGCTGATTGTCGTGTGTCCATTGTGTCCAGCCGATGCGCAGACAGATGACCGAAAGCCCATGATATTCAGCAAAATACGCCCCAGTTCGTTCGCCAAAGAGCTTTGACATACCGTAAGCATTCAACGGACCCGGGGGTGTGGCACTGTTCAGCGGATCATCTGTGAACCGTTTGTCGCCATGGATCCAGTTTGAGCTGGCAAAAACAACCCGTTTCACACCATGGGCCGCCGCATGGTGGTAGAGGGTGAGCGTCGCGTCCATGTTGTGTTTGATCGCTGAGGACCACGTTGCAGCAGGTTCACGATCGCCGGCAAGGTGCACAATGACATCCACGTCCTTTAGGAGGGCAATCCAATTGAGATCACCAGAAAGGTCCGCCATGTGAATGTGGGGGTGATCGACGGGGCGGATATCGATGCCTGAAACTGAATAGCCCACTTCCTGGTCAAGCGCATCAAACAGCTTGCGGCCCAAATGCCCACCGGCACCTGTGATCAGGACATGCATTTGCGGAGTTCCTTGTTAGCAGTGTCGGTCATTGGGTCGCCCTTAGGCCAAATGCCGAAGGTCTGCTGAAACTCATGTGTTTCACCAGTGCCTAATGTTGTCAGGGGTGAATGCCATTCGGCCTCGCAATAGGGATAGTCGCCTGAATTGAAGATCTCGACGGGGTATTGATGTGCATACCTATCAAACTCGGAGGGTTTTGGGACAGTGCATCTCAGCCATGGACCGTCCGCGCCATACTTTATCAATGTCTCCCCATCGGGGTTCGGCAGGCCGACTTTGAATTCTTGTTGTGTTGCACAATCTGCGACAATGCAATTGTCGTGCTGTGCAACCATCGAACCAGCAACGCCAAAGACTGAATGGATTTTGGGAGTATCCATCGCCACACCAATTTTTGCTGGTGTATCAACCATCATGACTGACCAAATGCCTGTCTGACGTGAAGATTGGTCATGGTTCGTCACAGAATGTACGATGCTCCATTCACCACCGGAGTTCAGAGTGATGCGGCGTCGCACGGACAGTTGTGAAACGGCGCATATCCCACTTGTCATTTCAACATGATCAATGCCTTTTGCGGTGACACTATAAGGGCCACAGTCCAGTGTTGGAAACGGCGCACCATTGATCCACAAGGTATCAGGTGCAATCCAAGTCTTTTCGCCGCCCCAAAGGGAAAAGCCGAATTGAGGCGAACGTGTTGGCAAACTCCCTAGGTTAGCTTGATCAAAAGACAGACCAAGCAAATCCGGGTTTTGAAAAAGCAGAGACTGGTTGCGGAATTTAACATCCCAGAGGCGGCCTCCGATGCCGGGCAAGACCACAAGTTCCAGATCATCCTGTTGCAGCTGCAAAGTAGCCCATTGATCAGACATTTTGCCCATCTCCCTGCGATGCCCCGGCGCAGAACACATGCGCCGGGGCAAATACTTATGCGTGTTT
Organism: Planktotalea frisia; assembly: GCF_001890925.1. GTDB lineage: Bacteria > Pseudomonadota > Alphaproteobacteria > Rhodobacterales > Rhodobacteraceae > Planktotalea > Planktotalea frisia. The sequence continues at coordinate 19,868 of NZ_MLCB01000171.1, read as the reverse complement.
GAACTGTGCGACGTTCTCAGCTGTGATGGGCATGACCCCAGTTTCTACGCGCTCCGGCAGTGGGTTGATTCCGGCTGCTTTCCAATCAGGCAAGACTTTCAGTGCGTCAGTGTTCTGCCAATGCATCATATGGAAGGCGAGGAAAATCTCGAGATAAGATTTTTGCGCAACAGCACCGTAGATCGTGCCGTCTTCGATATAGGGCAGCATGTCATCATTGCGATCCATCGCGACGATCTTGATGTCCTTGCGACCCGCTTCATTCACAGCAATCGCAGCGCCCTTGCCGCTATCGCCATCTGTGCCACCGATGCCAACAATATCAGGGTTCGCCTGAATGGCCTGTAGATAAGCGGTTGGCGCGTATGACGGATCTGCCTTGTCATTGACCACATCGACAACTTCGATGTCTGGGTACTTTTCTGCAAAGATCTGTTTATAGCCCTCGACGCGCTCCAAGGTGGAGGGCGCTGGGAAAGTGCCAAGGATAACCTTTCCTTTGCCGCCAATTGCTTGGGCGAGCATTTCGCCGCCCACACGTCCGGCCTGAACACCGTTAATGCCAAGAAACGTTGAGCGGGGGCTATTTGGGATGTCACCGATGCAGCATGTGACGGGGATGCCCGCCGCAACAGCTCGTTCGACGCCAGGCGCCAAAGTAGCTGGATCACCGGGGAAGATCATGATGCCGGCAGGGCGTCGTGCGATGAGTTCATCCAACTGACGAGCTTGTGCTGCGGTGTCGAAATCCAACGGTCCGGTGAAGGTCGCTTTGATGCCCATCAGTTCTTCGAGGTCTTTCATCGCGTTGCGATAATCTACCCAGAAAGGTACTTGTGTGACGATGGATAGGAACACATATTCCTTGCCAGCAGCTTGTGCCATTGCTTCCTTTGACAGCAATGGCATGCCAAATGCAGCGGCCAGACCTGCAGTAGTGCTTGCCGTCAACAGCTTGCGCCGGTTTACTTTCATTTCAGTCATGTTGATCTCCCTTTTTTAGATCGTTGGTTGTTGGTTCTTGTGAGGTATTGGGGTTAGCCCCGCTTGCTTCGGATCAGCATGTCCAGTGCGACGGCTGAGACCAGGACGCCGCCGATGACGATCATCTGCCAGTAGATTGAAACGGCCTGCATGGTCATAGTGTTATTGATCAACGCAACAAAGACGACGCCGAGGAAGGCACCAAGGATCGTGCCTTCGCCTCCGCGCAAAGACGCGCCGCCAATGACGGCTGCGGCCAAGACTTGCAGCTCAATTCCGTTGCCAGCCGTGGGTGTGCCGCTCATCAGGCGCGAAGCAAGGAACACACCCGCCAAGGCGGCAAGGACGCCAGTAAGTGCGTACAGAATGATGCGCACGCGGGTGACATGAATGCCGGATAGCACAGCGGCCTTTTCGTTCGCGCCTATGAAGTAAACCTGACGAAAAAATCGAGTGTGGCGCACGGCGAGATCAAAGGCGATGACCAGCAGAATGACCATGAGGACCATGACCGGGAACCCGCCGACATCCGCCTTGCCGATCCATGCAAAGGAGGCGGGTAAGCTGGATACAGAGAAACCTTCTGTCAAGACCAGAGCGATGCCGCGTGCAATCGACATTGTCCCTAACGTTGCAATCAACGGGTTGATACCTAGGCTGGTTACCAGCACGCCATTCACAACACCGATAACAGCGCCCAGGATCAGCCCGCAGAATATGGCCAACGGGATTGGCATGCCGCTCAGCAGTAGCATTGCCACAACAGTTGAGGACAGTGCCATGACGGATCCAACGGACAGATCAAACCCGCCAGAGGCCAGCAAGATTGCCATGCCAATGACGATGATTGCTGTCGGTGCCATACCTACAGCCACGGCGCGGAAGTTGGAAAAGCTAAAGAAGTAGGGATTGATGTTGGCCATTACGATGATGATGACGGCAATCAGAACGATCAGCGTTAATTCGCGAATGTCGACAAAGGCTTGCAGGACACGGCGCAGGAATGGCCGCTTTTGGGATGTCGTGGCTTGGGCGGGCATCGTCACAATGCAGCTCCTGAATGTGGGGAAGGGGAGATGAGCGGAGGATTTGGGTTCCCCGCCGCCATTTGAAGGAGCGCAGCTTCGCTTGCCTCATGTGCTGCGATGTCGCCCATCAAACGGCCTTCATGGACAACCAGAATGCGTGTGGACAATGATACAAGCTCAGGAAAATCAGATGACACTACAAGAATAGCCATGCCTTCGGCTGCGCGGCGCAAGAGCTCAGTATGGATCTGGAATTTTGCACCCACATCAACGCCTTTGGTGGGTTCTTCGACGATCAGCAGATCAGGTGCGCGTTTGAGCCATTTGGCCAGCATGATCTTTTGCTGGTTGCCGCCCGATAGGGAGCCGACCTCCTCTGTGATCTCGCCAGCTTTCACACTGAAAGCGGCAATGGCTGCGGTACTTGCCCGCCTGATCGAACCTTTGCTCATGATGCCCAATGTCGTATGTTCGGGAAGGCTGGCCGCGATCAGGTTGTCGCTGAGGGATTGTTCCAGGAACAGCCCTTCGGTCTTGCGTTCTTCGGGTACAAATCCAACACCAGCGCGCATCGCTTGTCGCAGCGAGGTGAATTTCGCGGGTTTTCCATGTAGCGCCACTTCCCCTGTGACCCCCTGCATCAAACCAACGATAGAGCGGACGATCTCACTGCGCCGCGCCCCCATTAGCCCGGCCATACCAACGATTTCACCGGACTTGATGGAAAACGAAATGTCTTCGAACTCGCTCGCTCGGGTCAGTCCTTTGACGTTTAGCACCTCGGCGCCTTTGACGTCCCCAGATCGGTTGATATCACCGGGATGCGCGCCGCCAATCATCTCGGCGATAACTCGCTCTTGCGACGTTTCCGAGACGGGAAGGGTGCTGATCTGTTGGCCATCTCTTAGAACAGTCACGCGATCCGAGATGCGAAATATCTCGGCCATGTGGTGGCTGACATACACAATCCCAATGCCCTTTGCCGCCAACCCGCGCAACACGTCGAACAGCGCATCGACTTCGTCCGGGGCCAGCGCTGATGTTGGTTCGTCCAGCAACAGCACACGCGCATTTAGGGAAAGTGCCTTGGCGATTTCGACAATCTGACGGGAACTGATCGGCAGGCTATCGACGGGCATTGACACATCAATGTCTAGACCAAACTCGGCCAATAGTGCTTCGGCCCGGCGGCGCAACTCTGGCCAGTTTACCACGCCCAGCCGCGTTGGAGCCCGTCCTGCATAAATGTTTTCTGCGACGGAAAGGGCACCCGCAAGACTCAGCTCCTGAAAGACGCAGCCGATCCCGAGCGATTGAGCATGAGATGGGTTTTCGATCCGCTTGTCAGTGCCATCGCATAGGACTTTGCCCTTTGAGGGCTGATGGAGGCCATAGAGAAGACCCAGACAGGTCGACTTTCCGGCACCATTTTCACCGCAAAGGGCGTGAACTTCGCCGGGGCGAAGGTCGAAATCAACGCCGTCCAGAACGACGTTTGGCCCGAAACTTTTTCCCACCCCGTCCAATTGGATCAAGGGCTGCACAACCGGTGTATCTAGAATCGATGCTGCAACCATTAAACGTCCTCCCGCTTTTTAATTGGCATCTGATATCTTAGATGTCAATTATTATTCGACTTGCGCGTTACAGACACGAAAAAGGACGGCCCCAGCTGGAACCGCCCTGTCGAACTCTCTGCCTAAAATTGGATTAGGAGGGGGCCGCGCCCTCTAGAACAATTGACGCGCTCTTATAAGCTTGTCGCGTGCGATCAATGTGTTCGGTCAGAAGTGACTTGATTTCTGTCATGTCTCCATGGCGGACCGCGATTGCAATTTTCTGATGCTCATCAAAGGAAAGATTGGTGTGCTGGGGAAGCTTCGCCAAATGTGTCCGCAAAGCAGCGATCTTGCCAATGTACCGGGTGTAACTGGCGGTAAGGTAATCATTTCCGGCATGTTCAAAAATCAGGTGGTGGAAAGATGTATCCAGCGCAAGATACTCCTTTTCATTTCCCTTTGCCCGTTCACGCCCCATTTCCTTTACGACCCGCTCCATATCACCGGCCAACCGACTGGGGTCGCGTGACAATGCCAGCTCAAAGGCGGCAATTTCAATCGCCTGCCTGAAATCGCAAATCTGGGTGACCTCTGTTTCTGACAGAGAAAACACCCGCGCGCCCTTTTGAGGCTCAATGCTGACAAGGCCCTCATCGCGCAATTGAGCAAGCGCCTCCCGGACGGGCGATTTTGAAACGCCAAGTTCCTCGGATATTTTCCGCTCTGACAGCACTTGGCCCATCTTGAGGGAGCCGTCGATAATGCTGTTCCTTAGATGCTCCAGCGCAAGCTCTCTAAGCGATTTAGGTCTTTCCAGCGCCATTGCGGGAGTCTCCAAAAAATGTGTTGCGCCTTTAAAGATATCTGATACACCAGGTTAGGCAAGCTGGAATATCAGATACCAGTATTGCCTGAACGGGGGACGACGAGGTATGCGTGCGGAACTGATTGTAGACTGCAAGAACGAGCATGGAGAGGGGATTTTTTGGAACCCTTCTGATGGGCTTGTCTGGTGGACCGACATTCAGGGTTGTGCGCTTTGGTCCTTTGACCCTGTGACCTCGAAAAACGCCTCTTTTCCCATGGCAGAGCGCGTTTGCTGCTTTGCTCCACGCGCATCTGGGGGCCTGATTGTTGCTTACGCTGATCGGGTTGTTTTGTTTGATCCCGTCACCATGGGCGAAACTCTAGTTACATGGTTTGAGCCTGACAGCGCTGAGACGCGGCTAAACGATGGCCGCACGGATCGCCAGGGCAGGCTGGTTGTCGGCGGCATGAACGAAGTGTCCGGCAAACCTGATTCGTCTGTGATTTGCATTGATACGGATCTGGACGTGCGCACCATCATTGATCAGGTGTCCTGCGCCAATTCGACATGCTTTTCGCCGGACGGCACTACGATGTTCTTTGCCGATACCCCGGACCGCGAGATCGTGGCCTACGATTATGACATCGACAGTGGATCAGTGTCTAACCGGCGGCTGCACGCGTCTTTCGCTGACGAACCGGGCCTGCCTGACGGGTCTTGCGTAGATGCCGAAGGCGGCGTGTGGAACGCCGAATGGGAAGGCCATCGCGTTGTGCGCGTGGCACCAAACGGGACCATCGACCGAGTGATCGATGTGCCTGTCTGGAAGCCCACGTGTTGCGCATTTGGAGGCCCTGACCTCGACACACTCTTTATCACAACCTCGCGCCTGATGAGTGACGAGAAAGCTCTAACAAAAGAACCGAGTTCAGGCGGCCTTTTCGCCCTAAAGCCCGGCATTCGCGGCGTGATCGACACGCCGTTTAACGGATAACCAACTCAATACTTGGAGGAGAACACGATGCTACGTAACTTGATGAACACCACTCTCGCCGCAGGATTTGCCGTCATGGCAACTGTCGCCTACGCAGAAAATTATCCAACGCCGGTGCCGTTGAATGAAGGTGCACAGGCACCAATCGATGCAATTGCACCGAAGAATGAAAAGTTCCGGATCGCGTACATGCCACCGGCAACCGAATTCAACTACTATATCGCGATCGGCGAAGGCATCAAAGCAGTCGCCGCCGAAGCAGGTGTCGAAGTCTTCATGTTGGCTCCACAATCAGGTGCCGACATTAACGGTCAAATGGGTATGATCCAGGACGTCCTGACACAGGACGTAGATGCGATCATCTTTGGCACACACGACGAATTTGCTGCCGCCCCTCTAATAAAGAAGGCTGTCGACAGTGGTATAGCTGTGTTGATGATCAACTCGGACATCCCCAATTTCCCGACGCCGATCCATGGTGTTGTTGGGTACTCCCAACGTAGCGGCACCCACAACATCGCTGATTGGGCCATCGAAAACTACGGCGACAAACCACTGAAGGTTGGCATCATCGAAGGCCAGCCCGGCTATCACTCAACTGAGCGTGTTGGCGGTTTCTTGGATGGGATCGAAGGTAATGAGAACTTTGAAGTGGTCGTATCCATCGACGGTAAATGGAATGTCGAAGGTGGCAACACAGCAGGCATGGATATACTGCAGTCTCACCCAGATCTCGATATGGTGTTTGCTGCAAATGACTACATGATCATTGGCGCGTCTTTTGCTGCGAAGGCGCTTGGCCGCTCTGACATTGTCTTGCTTGGTAACGATGGCGATACCTCGGGTCTTGAAGAAATCGCGGCAGGCAACATCACTGCTACGGTGAACACCTCGCCTTTCCTGATGGGCAAGGCGGCGATGCACGCAACTGTAGATGCACTGAACGGCACATATCCCGGTGGTTGGATCGAAACGCCAACGTCGATCGAAGACAAAGATGGCGCGATCAGCGTTCTGCAAGAGCCTACAAAGCTCTTCCCGCAGCCATCCAAAGAGTACTGAGCACTCTCCCTGTTCCTCGGCGGCACAGATCCGTGTTGCCGGGGGCGCTCATCAATTGAATTTCACCTGCAAAATCGAGGCAGCGGCGATGACCACCGGAACGCCCCTTTGGGAGTTTGTCGACATCAGTAAGGCCTATCCTGGGGTTCTCGCGAACGACAAAGTCAACATCAAGCTGCTGCCCGGCTCAATCCACGGGCTTCTGGGCGAGAACGGCTGCGGCAAGTCGACAATGATCAAAACGCTTTCTGGTGTGCAGCAACCCGACAGCGGCCAGATTAAGCACAAAGGTCAACCCGTCCTGATCGCTGACCCTCAGGTCGCGCGGAATTTTGGCATTGCGACGGTGTTTCAAGAGTTTTCCATCGTGCCGACACTATCGGTGGGAGAGAATATTTTCTTAGGGAATATGCCACGGTCTCGCTTTGGCGTGATCAACTGGGCCAAGGTGCGCAATGAGGCGGCGCGCGTGTTGGCAGAAATGGACGTGGATGTATCCCCCGACGTTATCACAGGCACGCTTTCTGTTGGTGAACAACAACTGGTCGAAATTGCCAAGGCCATCGCGATGGATGCGCGCATGATCATCCTTGATGAACCAACCGCCGCCTTGGGCGAAGACGAAATTGATCGCCTGCACCAGCTTTTGCGCAATATGCGCAGTCGGGGCACCGCCATTTTGTATGTGTCCCACCGGCTGGATGAAGTTGAACGGATCGTTGATGAGGTCACGATCCTGCGCAATGGCAGCGTCGTGCGCGCCAGTGGCGAAACCAAGATTGATGTGTCGGAAATCATCAGCGCAATGGTGGGTGAAGATATCGGCGAACACTATCCGAAAGAACAGAATACAACAGAGAACGTCGTGCTGGAAGCCAAAGGGCTGGCAACAAAGTCCGGCGTGTCAGATGCCTCACTGACATTGCATCAGGGTGAAGTTTTGGGATTGGGCGGTGTTCTGGGCAGCGGACGCACAGAAATCGCGCGCGCTTTGTTTGGCACGGATGAACTTACCGCTGGCCAGATCACGTTGAAGGGCAATCCGGTTAAATTCCGCCGTGAGATTGACGCGATCCGCGCAGGTTTGGCGCTGGTCCCTGAAAACCGCAAATACGACGGGTTGTTCTTTAACTTTAGGGCAGGGGGCAACATCACGGCGGCCTCGCTTGGCGGCTTATCCCGTTTTGGCATCATGAACCTGAAGGTCGAAGAGCAAGCGACCCGCGACCTGATACATGACTTGGAAATTTCGTCTCAGGCTGAGGAAAAGACCGTCAATTTTCTGTCAGGGGGAAATCAGCAAAAGATCGTGATTGCCCGCTGGTTGTTCTCTGATTCAGAAATACTCATCCTCGATGAACCGACCCAGGGCATCGATATCGGGGCCAAAGTCGCGGTTTATAAACTGATCAACAAACTCACCCGTGCAGGCAAATCCATCATCCTCATAAGTTCTGACCATGATGAGCTGTTGGCGATGAGCGACCGGATCGCGATTGTTCAGCATGGTGCGATTGTACGCACGGTAAAGGCCGCTGATCTGACCCATTCGGACCTCGTACGCGCCTCTGATGAAACCTCCCACATCAAACCTCAGGAGATTTTCGCATGAAGCGGATATTCGACGCTCAACTGATCGGACCATTCGCCGCCATGCTGATCGTGGCTGTGATTGTCGCGCTTACGACGGAGCGTTTCCTCAATCCCGGCAACCTGTCAAACCTGTCTTTGCAGGTCAGCATTGTGGCGCTGATTGCGATTGGCTCAACGATAGTGATTTTTGCGGCTGGAATTGATCTCAGCTCCGGATCCATGATCGCGCTGCTGACCATGATCCTCGCGCAGATGCTCAAATTCATGGGGCTCCCCTTGGCTTTGGCCGTGCCGCTGATCCTTGTTGTGGGCGGGCTGCTTGGCCTGTTTATCGGATTGATAACGGCCTATGGGCGCATACCGTCCTTTATCACCACACTGGCGGGGCTAATTGCGTTTCGTGGCCTTGCGTTGACCTTCAATAACGGCTCGCCAATCTTCTCACTTGATCCTGCGCTTGAACCGATCTTTTACGGCAAAGTTGTGGGTATACCCCTGCCATTTTTCTATCTGGTGTTCTTTTATGCACTTGCTGCATTTGCGATGAATTACACAAAACTGGGCCGCGAGATTTACGCTGTTGGTGGCAACCCCGCGGCGGCGGTCTTGACTGGTATCAACGTACGCAAAGTGCAGACCACAACCTTTGTAATCGCAGGTTTCATGACGGCAGTGGGGGCAATTCTGATGTCGGCACGCTTAAACTCCGGCTCTCCCAACTATGGGCAAACGCTTGAGTTGCAGGCCATTGCCGCAGCGGTAGTAGGCGGGGCAAGCCTTGCGGGGGGGCGCGGCAATATTCTGGCGACGCTGATGGGAGCCATGACGATTGTGATCGTGCAGAACGGTTTGAACCTAAATGCGGCACCGTCCTCAGTCCAAAACATCGTACTGGGTCTGATCATCCTGCTGGCCGTTGGCATCGACATGTGGCGGGCAGAAATATCCGGCCTGATGGGGCGTCTGTTTGGCCGTTCTTCCTCCGATACCAAGAAAGGATCCTGACGTGGACCTAGGACTAAAAGACAAGCTTGTTCTTGTCACAGGCTCCGGCTCTGGAATCGGCAAAGCAACCGCGAAAACCTATCTGCAAGAAGGTGCCCGTCTGATTGTGCACGGCCTGACAGAGGCAGAGGTTGCGGCCTGCGTAGACGATCTTTCCCCTCTGGGTTACGTCAAAGGTATCGCTGTTGATCTCACCAACCAAGCGGGCGCAACCGCGCTGGCAGACTTTGCCATAGCACAGGGCGAGGTCGACATTCTGATCAACAACGTTGGCATCTTTTCGGTCAAACCGTTCGAAGACCTGACGGACGAAGACTGGATGCACTACTTCAACATCAACGTCTTGTCCGCTGTTCGAATGAGCCGGATTTTCCTGCCCGCAATGCTAAAGCGCGGGACAGGGGCGATCATCAACATGGCCAGCGAGGCTGCAGTCAAGCCACTCCCTCAGATGGTGCATTATTCAGTCACCAAGACTGCAATGCTGGGTCTCACAAGGGGTATGGCAGAGCTGACCAAAGGCACCAAAGTGCGGGTTAATTCGATCCTGCCGGGGCCGACATGGACCGAAGGGGTTGAGGCTTATTTTGATGAACTTGCCGATCAAAAGGGCGAACCGCTCGATACCATCGTAGACAATTACTTCAAATCGGATGAGCCAACCTCGTTGATCCAACGCTTTGTCCAGCCGGACGAAGTTGCTCGCATGATCGTCACTATCTCGGCCAGCACTGCCTCCAATGGCGCGGCACACCGGATCGAAGGCGGCATCGTTCGTAACATTCTTTAAAACTCAACCAAAGGAGCCTCTCATGGGCGCACTTACATTCTCTCACATCGGCATAACGGTTCCGGATCTCGAAAAGGCCGTTGAATTCTACTCCAAGGCGTTCGGGCTTTATGTCCTGATGGAACCTACTGAAATCCTGCATGACGACAGCGCCATCGGTGAGATGTGCGATGACGTTTTTGGTGAGGGCTGGGGAAAGTTCCGCATTGCGCACCTGTCGATGGGGGACGGGATTGGTATCGAATTGTTCGAATTCCCGAAAACCGTCGATGAGGAACGCCCGTTTGAATACTGGCGTCGCGGGCTGTTTCATTTCTGTGTGCAGGATGACGATTTGGAGGGCCGGATCAAGATCATTGAAAGCCTTGGTGGCAAGCAGCGCATGAAGCAGGTGCGCAAGTACTACCCCGGCGAAAAGCCTTATCGCATGGTCTATATGGAAGACCCGTTTGGCAACATTTTTGAACTCTATAGCCACTCATACGAACTAACCTATTCGGCTGGTGCATATGACTGAGCGCCCCCAGTTCACTCCTCGAACGGATAGACCCAAGGTCGTGATTACCGATTACGACTTTGGCGACGTCAGTGTTGAGACGGAAATTTTGGAAGCGGCAGGTGCTGAGGTCATAGCCCTTCAGGCCAAACATGAGAAAGATCTGCTTGATGTGGCGCCAGACTGCGCGGCCATGATGAACCAATACGCTCGAATTGGTCGCGAGACAATTTTGCGGATGCAGAAATGCGAGGTCATTGCGCGCTACGGCGTTGGTGTGGACATTGTTGATGTCGACACAGCAACCGAGCAAGGGATTCTGGTCACCAACGTGCAGAACTACTGCACGGAGGAAGTGGCAGATCACGCGGTTGCCTTGTGGCTTACGCTCGCGCGCAAACTGCCTGACTATGACAGGGCAACCCATGCAGGTGTCTGGCAGTGGCAAAGTGGGCAGCCGGTGTATCGACTTCGCGGGCGCACAATGGGCATCGTCTCGTTAGGGAAGATTGGGCAGGCTATTGTTTCGCGTGCGCAGGCATTTGGGGTCGATGTGATTGCCTATGATCCCTATTTGGCCGCCGAAGTGGCCGCCGAGTTGGGTGTTGAGCTGGTCTCTAAGGCTGATCTTTTGGCGCGTTCCGATTATATTCTGATGCAAGCGCCGATGACGCCGGATACGCATCATTTCCTGTCGGATGCAGAATTTGCAGCGATGAAACCAGGCGCGATCCTTGTGAACACAGGGCGTGGACCCACTGTCGATAACAAGGCGCTCTACCGCGCGCTGAGCGAGGGGCATCTAGCCGCTGCAGGTCTGGATGATCCCGAAGAAGAACCCGCCAAACGCGCCAATTGGACACCCGATGACAATCCGATTTTCACACTTCCCAACGTCTTGGTGACGCCACATGCCGCCTACTATTCCGAGGAATCCATTCGCGCGGCAAGGGTCACGGCCGCCACACAGGTGGCCAAAGTGCTGACGGGTCAGAAACCAGATTACACCGTCAATGCCGAGGCATTGGCCGTATCGACAACTTAACAGGAGAAAAAAATGCCCGAAGCTTGCAACGATCTGAGAGTCTTCAATGACTTTGAACGCAACCCAGAACTGCTCAAGAAATTCGACAAGGTGCTTTCAGCCCTTTCAGCCGCTGCAATCTTTGCAGATGTTCAATATCGCACCGGCGTCATGGACAGTGCTATCAAACCCGCGTTTCGATCCAAGGTGACTGGGCAGGCCGTAACCGTACAACTGTCAAAGGGGGATTTGGTCGATCCGTTAAAGGCGCTCGAAATGGGTCAAGAGGGCGACGTGATTGTCGTCGATGCGGGCGGAGATCTGAACACTTCCGTTTGCGGTGGCTTGATGGGCGGGTTGGCCCAGAACCGAGGTATTCGCGGCATGATTGTTGACGGCGCTGGCCGAGACACCGACGAGCTGGAAGAGATCAACTGGCCAATCTGGACACGTGCCATCACGCCGCGTGGCACTCACACAATGTTCTCTGAGCGCAGAGAAGAGTTATCGATCAACGTGCCTATCGCTTGTGGCGGCGTCGTCGTGAATCCCGGTGATTTCATCGTAGCCGATCTAATGGGCGTTGTTGTGGTTCCGCTTGAGAGCGCTGAAGAGGTTGTAAGACTTGCTCAAGAGCAGGCAGACCGTGAAGTTGCAACAAGAGCATGGGTTGCCCAAGGCAAGACAGTTGAGGATCTGCTGAATGAATTCGGCCGTATCTGAACCAGCTCTTATTGGCATCGATTGGGGCACCTCGTCTTTGCGCGCTTTTTTGATTGGCACGCAGGGCGAGGTGTTAGACAGTGTCTCTACAGGGGAGGGGATCATGCAGATCCCTGACCGCAACTTTGATGCAGTCTTTGACCGGCTTGTCGGATCGTTTCCATCCAACGCCGGTCTGCCCATCGTTGTGTCCGGCATGATTACCAGCCGCAATGGCTGGGTCGAAACGCCCTATGTCACAATGCCGACAGGTCCTGAACATCTAGCTCGGTCGCTGGTGCGTCATCAATCGCAAAGCGGTGCGTTGATCCATTTCGTGACAGGTGCCACCACAGAACACATCAGTGGTCCTGACGTCATGCGCGGGGAAGAGACTCAGATTATTGGGTCAGCCGCGCTTGGACTGTCTGACGGTGTTTTTGTGATGCCCGGTACACACAGTAAGTGGGTGCATGTTGCTGGTGGCAAGATACAGGATTTCGCGACTTACATGACGGGCGAGGTTTTTGCCTCTCTCAAAGATCACACAATCCTTGGCACGCTGATGGAAGTGGGTGACTTTGACCTCCCCGCTTTCCAAAAGGGTGTTAGCGCAGCCCAAGATCGGCGGGCAAACCTGCTGCATGACCTGTTTCATGTGCGCACTTTGCCATTGATGGGCAAGCTGAAGGAAACCGAGACGGCTGATTTCCTTTCTGGTTTGCTGATCGGTACGGAAATTGTTGCAGCCCTAAGGAAAAATGAGGCGGCCAAAAGGGTCACAATAGTTGGGAGAAATGACCTCGCTGATCGGTATGAGATTGCGTTGCAAGCGGTTGGGATCAGTTGCCACCGCGCACCGGATGACATCGCTGCCAAAGGTCATTTTCTCATTGCGCAAGCAGCGGGGTTGTTGACTTGATCGATCTTAGGAATGCTTTGGCTGCGAATCCTCTGATAGCCATCCTTCGTGGTCTGGAGCCGCAAAATGCAGAACCCGTCGCGGAAGTGCTGGTTGATGCGGGTTTTCAAATCATTGAGGTGCCGCTGAACTCTCCGCAGCCCTTTGACTCCATATCAAAGATCGCGAAACGTCACGGGGCCAATGCAATCGTCGGGGCAGGGACGGTCCTCACGGTTCCGGATGTTCACGCGGTTGCTGACGCTGGTGGGCAGATCATCGTGTCCCCCAACATGAACCCAGATGTTGGACGGGCGGCCATTGATCGCGGTCTATACTGGTGCCCTGGCGTGATTACTCCGACCGAGGCTTTTGCGGCCCTTGAAATTGGGTCCGCCGTGTTGAAGATATTCCCGGCGGAAATGGTTCCCCCTTCAGCAGTTGCGGCATTGCGAGCCGTTCTACCCGTTGATACTTTCGTTGCGGTGGTCGGGGGTATTTCTCCAGACAATATGAAGCCCTATTGGAATGCAGGCACGAATGGGTTTGGGTTAGGCTCAGCTCTTTTTAAGCCAAGCTACAGCGTTGAAGAAATCGCAAAGCGCGCGCAGGCGTTTATCAAAGCGATAAAGGAATTTGCATGAAGAAAGTAATTGTCACAGGCGGAACTGGCGGGATCGGGGCAGGTGTCGCGCATTGCCTTGCAGGGGTTGGATGTAAAGTCATCGCGGTCTCCGCCTCGCAGGCCGAACTGAATGCTTTCCCCCCACAAGAAGGAATCGAGCTTCGGCTGATGGATGTCACAGATCAGGCTTCTGTTGATGCGGTTTTCGGTCCATTAGATCGATTGGACGGGTTGGTGAATTGTGCTGGCATCCTGCGGCGGGGTGACGAATATGATATTGACGTGTTTCAGCGGGTCATTGACGTGAACTTAGTGGGAACCATGCGTTGTTGTCTTGCCGCCCAGACTTTATTGGCCACTAGTAAGGGCAGCATTGTCAACACGGCGTCCATGCTCAGCACGTTTGGGGGTCCGCTTGTGCCAGCCTATTCCGCCTCAAAGGGGGGCGTTTCGCAGTTGACCAAGTCACTGGCCGGCGAATGGGCGGATGATGGCATTCGTGTGAATGCCATCGCTCCCGGCTGGATTGAAACCGAAATGACCCAAGGGCTGCGTGACAATCCTGAACGGGCCGAGGGCATCATGGCGCGCACCCCGATGAAGCGTTGGGGCAAAACATCTGAAGTCGGCGCATTGGTGCGCTGGCTGTTGAGCGAAGAGGCCAGTTTCGTGACCGGTTCAGTCTATCCCGTCGATGGCGGCTATCTAGCAATGTGAGGACAATGAAATGAGCGAAGACCAATCCAGAATGCCTTATCAACTGCCGTTTCCCAAGGATGCGCAGGAAGAAATCGTGATCCCCAATGCCGCAACAGAAGATGAACGGATGTGGGTAAAGCAGGCCGAAAACGTCTGGTTCCGTCCTCTTTGTCTAAACCGCTCGCAAGGGTATTGGATGAACCTTTTGAAGGTACGCAAGTCAGGGGTGTTGTCCCGGCACCGCCATCCACAGCCTGTCCATGGCTTTGTTCTGAAAGGGCGTTGGCATTATCTGGAACATGACTGGGTCGCGGAAGAGGGGGGCTATGTTTATGAGCCGCCCGGCGAGACCCATACGCTGGTCGTGCCAGATGATGTCGAAGAGATGATCACCTATTTTCAAGTGAACGGCGTGATGTGTTACGTCGATCCATGGGGTAAGATTGAAGGCTATGAAGACGTCTTCACCAAGATTGATCTGTGCCGCGCGCATTTCGAAGAGGTTGGGCTTGGCGGGGATTATGTCGACCAATTCATCCGGTGACAAATAACGGCCAGTACCTGGAGCGGCTTAAGCTTACGGCTAGGTGCTGGCCAGTTTGGTGACGGCCATGCCGCGCCAATGGCCCTGTCCTATCGCGCGGCTCATCAATCGCTCTTCAGGAGGTAATCTGACAATTGATTGATATCTTCGACGCCAAGCTGGCTCATGTTGGCCGTGATGTCAGATTTCAGGATATGCACAAGATGATCGATCCCGCGTGCGCCAAATGCGGCGACAGCATATTGAAACGCGCGCCCAACCATCACGTAATCCGCGCCCTTGGCTAGCGCGCGCATCACGTCCAGCCCCCAGGCAACGCCGGAATCGTAGATGAGAGGGACATCAGGCCCGACGGCTTCACGGATTTTTGGTAACTGTTCGATAACGGCGGGTCCTGCCTCGAATTGGCGTCCTGAGTGGTTAGAAACCCAAATGCAATCCACACCTTCAGACGCCATTCGTTTGGCATCTGTCGGCCGCAACACACCTTTAACAATCAGTTTGCCATCCCACTCCTGACGTAGATCACGCAGGTATTGCCAGTCTGGGATACCTCGGATCAATGCGCCTGCATGGGTAAAGCTCTCTCGGCCCTTAGTAGGTACATAATCATCAAAAAACCGCATGCGTGGGACAGTGCCTTCCCGCAATTGTGCCAGACACCAAGCGGGGCGCAATGCCATCGCAGCCAATGTACGCAGATCGGTTTTTGGCGGAACTGTGAGGTTGGCGCGCCGCTGACGCTCGCGCCTGCTTTCTTCGGGTACATCCACCGTGATGATCAGCGTGTGAAATCCCGCCGCTTTGATCCGTGGTAGCATCTTGCGGCGCAAATCAGCGGAGTTCACTGGATAGTGCTGAAACCATCCGTTGTTGCCGATGTAGGGTGCCACATCTTCGGGTGATGCGACCGCGACACTGGACAGTGAAAACGGGATGTTATGCGCAACGGCCGCCTGCGCCAGCATACGTTCCGCACCAGCCCACATGAGACCGGACATGCCAACAGGCGCAATTCCAAAAGGCAGATCGTATGTTTGACCCATCAGTGTGGTCTGAAGGTTCGCTTTCGTGCGGCCACACAACACGCTGGGCATGAACCCGATGGCGTCAAGCGCGTCACGGTTAACCTTCAGCCCCAACTCTCGTCCAGTTGCACTATCGAGATATTCGAAAGCGAATTTAGGAATGCGCTTGCGTGCTGTATGCCGCAGATCTTCTATCGAAGGGTGGGACAGGTCCAGATCCATTCAGTTCCCCAAAAGCAGTTGGTGGGTGAGGTGTGTCCTGGGGTTGTTCACCACAAGGACGGCAAAGTTAGTGAAATTGCGGGCACATAGGTGACCAGCATCAGCAGGACGAGCATTCCGACGAAGAATGGTAAGATCGCTCGGCTCAGGCTTTCGATTGAAACCTTTGAAATGCTGCTGGCCACGAAAAGGTTCACACCAAGCGGCGGGGTGCAAAATCCGATAGCCAAATTCACTGTCAGGATGACACCAAAGACAATTGGATCAACACCCAGTGCAGTCGCCACAGGCAACAAGATAGGTGTCATAATGATGATCGATGAGATCGTCTCCATAAACATCCCGATCACAAGGAGCAGGAGGTTGATCAGCAATAGAATGATGATTGGGTTGTCCGATAGGCTGGTGATTGTTGTGGCCAATTCAGAGGGAATGCGGGCAAGGGTAATCAATCTGCCAAAGGCAGTCGCCATGATGACCAGCACTAGGATTGTGCCGCTGGTCTTGGCGCTGCCTGCTAAAATCTCAGGCAGGTCCTTGACGGTGATATCACCGTAGACAAAGATGCCAATGATTGCAGCATAGACCACCGCGACCGCCCCGGCCTCTGTTGGTGTGAATATGCCGCTGTAGATGCCGCCAAGAATGATGCCCGGCACTAGAAGTGCCCAAATGGATGACCGGAAACTATCCCAGACACCCAGTCCGGAGAATGTCGTTGTGGACTGTTGAACAACGGTGTCGTTGCGCAGCATGATGCGTGCGACCAGCATGAACATCAGTGCGAACAAGATGCCGGGCACCACACCTGCAAGGAACAGCTTGCCAATCGATACCTCTGCCGTGACCCCATAGATGATAAACGGGATGCTGGGCGGTATCATCACGCCGATCATTCCAGATGAAGCCGTCAACGCGCCGCTAAATTTGCGGGTGTATCCGACCTTTTCCATTTCGGGGATCATGTTCGATCCGATGGCTGCGACAGTCGCTGGGGAAGATCCAGAGATCGCGGCAAAGAACACGCAGGCCAGTACGTTCACATAGGCCAACCCACCGCGGATATGACCGATCAGCGCATTGGCGAATCCCACCAACCTGCGCGACATGCCGCCGTGTTGCATCAGATCACCTGCCAGAATGAATAGCGGCACCGCAATCAAAGGAAAGGAATCCGCCCCAGTCACAACCGAGCGGGCAAGAAGCACCATTGGTGGCGTGCCATCAACAAAGACCATCACGATCATCGTCGCAAGGCCCAGACAAATGCCAATCGGCACGCTGAAAAGTAAGAGTCCTAGGAGCGTTAGAAAGAGAATTGTTGCGAGCATTTTGGCCCCCTCATGCTTTGGTTTCTGCGATAAGGCGCAGAGTTCTGAGCAGATGTTGAACAACTCGGATTGCGGAGAGACCGGCACCGACTGGAGCAGAGGCGTAAAGGATCGGGATTGGTAGCCCAAGAACGACGGAGGTTTGGTTTACAACAAACGGCATCATGATCAGCTTGATGCACTCAAATGTCAGAACCAAAAGGAACCCGAGCACGAGAAGCGCGATCACTGCGTCCACAAAAAACCGCGCCCGTTCGTTCAGCACATCGCGCAGGGCTGTGATGCGCACATGATCGCCAGTGTGGAAAGCATAGCTTACGCCAAGCCAAACAAACCAGACGAACAGCCAAAGTGTCAGTTCCTCCCCCCATGAAAGGGAGGCGTTCATAACGTAGCGCATGAACACGTTGCCAAAGATCAGCAAAACAATTGCAGCCAAAAGAATGCTGGCCAACGTCTTTTCAGCATTCAGATCAAGCCACTTGATAACCGACATATCTTACTCTTTCTCTGCTAAGAACGGGGCACCCGTGCCGTGACTGGCGCGGGTGCCCTGTTTAGCCAAACCTACGTAGGATCAGCTGCCGCTCGCTGCTGCAACTGCCGCAACCCATGCGTCATAGGCTTCCGCACCAACCTCTTCGCGATATTGCAAACGCACGCTTTCTGTCTTGTCGGCAAAGACCTGACGCTGTTCAGCGGTCAATTCCAGAACCTCTACGCCGGCGGCGCGAATTTCTTCAAGCTGTGCGGTATCTTCTGCTGCAACCAATTCTGCTTGATAGCTGCGCGCGGCAGTCATCGAGTCGCGCACCAACTGCTGGTGCTCCGCAGATAATCCCTCAAAGAACGGTTTGGAAACGACGGGCATGTAGACCGCAAAAACATGAGCTGTCGTCGAAAGGTATTTTTGCACTTCGTAGAAACGCTGTGAGGTAATGATTGCCAACGGGTTCTCTTGCCCGTCAATAACCCCTTGCTGAAGGGCAGAGTAAACCTCGCCAAAATTCATTGGCGTTGGATTGGCCCCAAGCGTTTCAAAAGTTGCGACATGCGCAGGCACCTTCATCGTGCGCAGCTTCACGCCTTCAAGGTCTTCTGGCGTGGCGACCGGGCGGACATTGTTGGTGACGTTGCGCACACCAAGTTCTAGCCAACCGAGACCAACAAGGCCTTGATTTTCGACCCGAGCGAGCATCCCGGCGCCTGCTTCACCATCCAGCACTTCATATGCGATGTCTTTGGATGCGTACATATAAGGCAGCTCGATTACAGCAAATGCAGGATCCCAACCCGAAAAAAATGAAGAGGGCGGAATGGCCATTTCAAGAACGCCCGTTTGGACGCCCTCAATCATCTCGCGGTCTGGACCCATCTGGGAGGACGGGAAAATCTGAACATCGATCTCACCGTTTGAACCAGCCTCAACGAGCTCCTCGAATTTTACAAGCGCACGATGCATGTGGAACGCTTCGGCGGCACCGTGGCCAACTTTGATGACAGTTTCAGCTGATGCTGTGAATGCAAGTCCAGTTGCCAGAACCGCACTCAGCGCAAATGTAGATTTATTAAACAAGGTATCCTCCCAAGGATTGATGTTAGTGTTTGTCTTCATTAACTGACATATCAGATACATTATGAAAATCAAGACAGCACTTTCTTTCATGTTAAGATGGCAAAAAGGATCAAGTAAGTATGGTAGAAGCAGTGCAGATCAAACGCCCAGATTCATTGAGTAAAATTGCTGAAACTCACATCCGGGAAGGCATTGTCAAAGGCACCTTTGGGCTGGGCGAGTCACTACAAGAAACGAAGTTGTCGGCAGCCACGGGTATCAGCAAAACCCCGATTCGCGAGGCTCTTGCTGCGCTTAAGCTTCAAGGCCTGGTCCAGATTATTCCCCAGCGTGGCGCCTTTGTGTTTACCCTTTCACAGCAAGATGTTGTGCAGCTTTGCCGGTTTCGGCTGATCCTCGAAACGGCCGCGATGGATCAGGCTCTTGATGAAAACGCTGCCGCTCTGCTCGACGAGCTTGAAATCCTTGTCGCTAAAATGGCAACTGCCCGAGAGTCCGATGAATTTGAACAGTATCTCAAATTGGATGCGGATTTTCACGACGTATTTTTCAAACATTGCGGCAACAGCTACCTTCGGGACGGGTATCGGAAAGTCAGCGACATCGTTCGAACAATGCGCACGCATCTGTCAAAACGCCCGGAGCGTACGGCAAAGTCATTCAATGAACATCAAGCTATCACTTCGCTTTTGCGAGAGGGCAAAGTCAAAGCCGCGAAGACTGTCTTGAAACGGCAAATCACACGAGGTGAGCGTTCCTACGCTGATCTGATCGCAGCTGAACAAGAGTAGCGAATGTAGTTTTGAAAGTTCCGATGCATGTATATTGTCGCTGGGATATTCAACATAAGATTTGTGTGGATGCCCCGGTTACTGTGAGCGATTTCAAGGTCTTGGA
>NZ_MLCB01000170.1 GCF_001890925.1 Planktotalea frisia | reverse complement strand
TTCGTGAATCATGACGACAAACCAGCATCAAGGCAATTAATGGGTCCTGAGCCTAGAGGCGCGCCCGTGTGTAAATGATTTGGCTACCGATGATTGCGTTCGGGAACCTGAACTGAGTAGGGGTTAACCCCCGTACTCCCGAGGTATTGAGAGACCAAAGTAGGGGTTAGGTTTTCTAGAACGTGAGGGGTGTGGCTTTGGTGCGGGCGACCAGCCCCTTTGCTTCTAAGTCGAGTTGCACGCATTTGGCCCACCAACCGGATGTTTTTCCTTCTGGGAAAAGGTCGGGCGACAGATGTGGCTTCGTGGCTTCTTTTATTTCGGAGAAGGGCAATCCCGGAGCGCTGACGGGCATAATCTTGAGCAAAGCGACACGCATGTCTTGGTATTTATCCGCCCGCACATTTTCGGTGTGATCGGGAAAATTTACATTTTCGATAGTAATTTTTTCAAGGGACATAAAAAGAGAATATCGTTTTTGATTTAGTCGCCAAGATGCTTTTTGGTGACACCGGCCAGTCCGAAGCGATGCCGCCAATTTTGCATGAAGGCTGTGAAGCCCAAATCCTTCTCGCCAATGTGGCTAAAGGGGCATAAGGGGAGGTGATGAAACCAGTTACCCTTCAAGATGCACAAGCGTTGCCGCTTTGGCGCAGACCAATTGCGCTTTTGTTTGTTATGGCGATTGCGATGCCGATCGCGTTTTCAACGTGGTCTGCGTTGCTGAATAACTTCGTGATTGAAGCCGCTGGCTTTGATGGTTCCGACATCGGATGGCTGCATACTGTGCGTGAAATCCCCGGATTTTTCGCGGTTGGCGTGATCGCGATCATCATTTTCATGCGCGAGCAAGTCCTTGGGTTGGTCTCGCTGATCATGCTTGGAGTCGCGTCCGGAATTACGGCTTGGTTCCCTTCAATGGGCGGTATTTTGACGTTA
Organism: Planktotalea frisia; assembly: GCF_001890925.1. Classification (GTDB taxonomy): domain Bacteria; phylum Pseudomonadota; class Alphaproteobacteria; order Rhodobacterales; family Rhodobacteraceae; genus Planktotalea; species Planktotalea frisia. The sequence continues at coordinate 23,618 of NZ_MLCB01000170.1, read as the reverse complement.
ACGATGTTGAGCTCTATCGGCTTTCACTATTATGAAACGGTAAACCAATCGCTTCAACTGCAATGGATCGACAAAAAGCGTGCGCCGCAGATGCTGGGCTGGCTCTTGGCGGCTGGATCTGGTGCCACGTTGCTTGCCTATGGCGCGATTGTGCTGACTTGGGAAACTTTTGGGCTGAGTTATAACTTTGTGTATCTGGCTTCAGGTGGGCTGACGGCGCTGATCGCGCTGGCCTGTTTCTTTATATATCCTCAGTTTGACGCACCGCATCCACAGCTCAAAAAGATGATCCTGCGCAAACGTTATTGGCTGTATTATGCGTTGCAATTCATGGCCGGTGCGCGGCGACAGATTTTTCTGGTTTTCGCAGGCTTCATGATGGTCGAGCGCTTTGGCTTTGAAGTGCATGAGATCACCGCACTGTTTCTGATCAACTTGGTCATCAATATCTTTGTTGCGCCTTTGATGGGGCGCGCCGTGGCGTATTTTGGGGAACAACGCACGCTTTTGTTTGAATATGCGGGGCTTGTAGCGGTGTTTCTGGCCTATGGCGGGATTTATTGGTTCGGTTGGGGCGTCGTGATTGCTGCGGGGCTCTACGTTCTTGATCATATCTTCTTTGCGCTCGCGCTTGCGCTGAAGACCTACTTTCAGAAGATTGCCGACCCGGGCGATATCGCACCGACGGCGGCTGTCGCTTTCACCATCAATCACATCGCGGCTGTCTTTTTGCCCGCGCTCTTGGGGTATCTGTGGCTGACATCGCCATCTGCGGTGTTTATCGCGGCGGCTGGTATGGCGACCATATCACTGCTGTTGGCTTTGTTGATCCCGCGCCATCCGGCACCTGGCAATGAAACACGTCTCACGAAACCCGTCCTTGCGGCGGCTGAATGATTTTCCAAGAAAGACCTCTCGCATGAGCATTACATACACAGCGTTGACCACCTTGATGGGCAAAGACCAAGCAGAGCGTTTGGGAGATGCGATGGAGCGACTGATACCGGAACCAACGGGAATCGGCGTGTTTGAAGTCGAAGATGGATCGGGCCTTTGGGAAGTGGGTGGCTATTTCATCGAAAGCCCAGATGCGGGCGGGCTTGATTTGCTGGCCGCCGCCTTTGGCGCGAAACCTTTTGTCGTTTCCGAGGTGCCAGAAACAGATTGGGTCGCGCATGTGCGTCGCGAACTCGCGCCTGTGTACGCAGGACGCTTCTTTGTGTATGGCAGTCATGATGCAGATCAGGTGCCTGAAGGGTGCGAACCTTTGCTGATCGAAGCGGCGATGGCCTTTGGCACAGGGCACCACGGCACGACGCTTGGTTGTTTGCGCGCATTGGATCGTCTCGCGGGGGAGGGCTTTGTTGGGCGATCCGTCGCTGACATAGGTTGCGGTACAGCTGTTCTGGCGATGGGCGCGGCGCGGATTTGGCCAAATGAGGTCTTGGCAAGTGACATTGATGAGGTCGCTGTAGATGTGGCGAAGGTCAATGTGACAGCAAATGGGCTGGAGGGACGTGTGAAATGTGTCGAAGCCGCTGGCTTTGATAACCCTGAGTTGAGTGCTGCGACGCCGTTCGATTTGATCTTTGCAAATATCCTAAAAGGGCCGCTGATTATGCTCGCACCCGAGATGTGCGCGAATCTACAGGCGGGTGGGTATCTGATTCTTTCGGGAATTTTGAACGAGCAGGCCGATGAGATCATCGAAGTTTATGCACGATCTGGAACCAATCTTACCTACCGGGAAGAGATTGGTGAATGGTCGTCATTAACACTTCGCAAAGCGGACTAATTTCAGAGCATTTATGACGATATCGCCGCATTTGCCCAGATTTCGCCACATTTGAAGTTTAGTTAGAATGAATACGATTGGTGGGGGCCAATCACCAGGAGGCTGCCATGGGAAATTCCCTGCTCCATAAGAAAACAGGTTTTGTGCTTTTGCCGGATCAAAAACGGCAGGCATCCACGGATTATATGACGATCGTTGACAAAAACGGTCTCATTCAAGTTGTTCCACGCAAGAAATCGCGTTTGTGGTCCACCGTGCCACTGCGTTTGATCATGCTCTTTTTTGTGCTCATCACCGTGTTCAAAGCGCTAGCCGTTTTGAATGTTGGACTTACAGCATACGAAGAGCAGCTCACCGCATTGGCGGCAGGAAACGTTGTTGAAAAAATCGGATCCTTTGTTCTCGTTATTGATCCTCTCACAAATGCGGTCATCCAAGGGATCGCACCTCTCGTTCGATAGTCGCTTCCAAGACTAGTTGCGCATTGATCCGCGCATAGAAAAGGCCGCTGCAGATGATGCAGCGGCCTTTTTTAATTCAAAGTCGTGAAGCGAGATGCTTAGAAGCGAAAATTGCCCTGAGCAACATCGTCAATGTCACCGCGGCACAGACCGATGTCTTCCAGCTCACGTGTGCTGAGAGCGTTCAGCGACTTGCGTGTTTGGCGCGCGTCATTCCATGTGGAGACAGCAGCGAAGAGGTTAACCAGCGCGGAGAAACCGCCGCCAGAGACGGATGTGGAGCGTGTGTTGTCGATAACAGCCATGATCGTATTCCTTTGGTGCGGACCGCCTTTGGGGCTGGTCAATGTTGTGTTCTGAGCCTCATCTAGGAGGGTCGATGCGGTTCGACAACTAATGTTTTTTGCATGGGAGCCATGCCAATGCTGCATGGCAGAAAGTGACGTTAAGGCACTTAAAAATATGGTAAAATTGTGGCTGTTGGCATGTCGTGTTTGGCTTGGTCTGTGACGATTTTGAATGTATAAAAGGAAGTCATGTCGCTTTTGGACCGCCTGTGGATAAATCCGACATTTGTTAACTTTCCTTTTCCTTTTGTTCGCGTTTCGTGCTACTGCAACAAAAAAACAACAGATCATATGATCGGTAACAATAGGTGCAGAGCAGCATGCGTGTTTTAGGGATTGATCCGGGTCTACGTAACATGGGCTGGGGGGTGATTGAGGTGGACGGCAGCCGTATGCGCCATCTTGGCAACGGGGTCTGCAAGTCAGAAGGTAAGGATTTGAGCCTGCGTTTGCTCTCACTTCACCGTCAGCTTAGTGAGGTCGTGCGTGAATACCAGCCAGACACGGCAGCAGTCGAGCAGACGTTTGTGAACAAGGACGGGGCAGGGACGCTGAAACTTGGTCAAGCGCGTGGCATTGCTTTGTTGGTGCCTGCGCAGGCGGGGCTTGAGATCGGCGAATACGCTCCGAATAAAGTGAAGAAAACGATCGTGGGTGTAGGACATGCCGCGAAAGAGCAAATCCAGCATATGGTGAAGCTGCAATTGCCCGGTGTTGTATTGAATGGCCCCGACGCGGCAGACGCGCTTGCGATTGCTATGTGTCACGCGCACTATACGCGCTCCACTCGTGTATGGGAAAAAGCGAAAGAGGCGGCGAACGGATGATCGGGAAACTCTCAGGACGCATAGATTACCGCGCGGGCGATCACGTGCTGATCGACGTGCGCGGCGTCGGTTATATGGTGTATTGCTCGGACCGCACCTTGGCAGGTTTGCCGGGGGCGGGCGAAGTTGTCGCTTTATATACGGATCTGTTGGTGCGTGAAGATAACTTGCAGCTGTTCGGTTTTACATCGCTGGTTGAGAAAGAGTGGCACCGTTTGTTGATGAGCGTGCAGGGTATCGGCGCGAAAGCATCTTTGGCGATCCTAGGGGCTTTGGGCGCTGATGGTGTCAGCCGCGCGATTGCACTGGGCGATGTCACCGCGATCAAGGCGGCCAAAGGCGTTGGGCCGAAAACGGCGCAGCGTGTGGTGATTGAATTGAAAGACAAAGCGCCGGGCGTGATGGCGATGGGAACCGGCTCTGTTGCGGAAGCGATGGGAGAAGTGCCTGCGTCGGATGATTTCGACGTGATTGAGACACCAAAGCGCAAGATTTCAGCCCCCAATGCCTCTGCTCAGGCGGAAGCGTTGTCGGCTTTGGGTAATCTTGGCTATTCACCTTCTGATGCAGCAGGAGCCGTGGCAGAGGCGGCAGGTGTTGAGCCTGATGCGGATGTGTCCACGCTAATCCGTTCCGCGCTAAAGCTGCTTGCGCCAAAATCATGATCCGCGCGTGCTCATCCGTCCTGACAGACGTCTTCGCAGAAAAGAATGTCGATGATTGATCCAGATCCCACCATGCGTCCGGCAGAGTTGCCCGAAGACAATGATCGCGCTTTGCGTCCACAAGCGCTTGATGAATTTATCGGCCAAGCGGCTGCGCGGGCGAACCTGAAAGTGTTTATCGAGAGCGCGCGAAGACGGGGGGAAGCGATGGATCACACGTTGTTTCATGGTCCACCTGGTTTGGGCAAAACGACGCTGGCGCAGATTATGTCGCGCGAATTGGGCGTTTCGTTTCGCATGACCTCTGGTGCTGTCTTGGCGAAAGCTGGGGATTTGGCGGCGATCTTGACCAATCTGGAATCGCGAGACGTTTTGTTTATCGACGAAATTCACCGTCTTAATCCTGCGATTGAAGAAGTGCTTTATCCGGCAATGGAAGATTTTGAGCTGGATCTGGTGATTGGTGAAGGACCTGCTGCACGCACAGTGCGCATTGAATTACAGCCCTTTACGCTTGTTGGGGCAACAACGCGGCTTGGCTTGCTAACCACGCCGTTGCGAGATCGCTTTGGTATTCCGACGCGACTGGAGTTTTATACAGAGGACGAGCTGTTCACGATTGTAGAGCGCAACGCGCGCAAGCTGGGTACGCCTGCGGATGAAGGGGGTGCGCGCGAGATCGCGAAACGCGCGCGCGGTACACCACGTATTGCGGGGCGTTTGCTGCGCAGAGTCGTGGATTTTGCGGTGGTCGAAGGGGATGGTCGTGTCACGCGTGAATTGGCGGACATGGCATTGACGCGGCTTGGTGTGGACAAGCTGGGGCTGGATGGCGCGGATCGGCGGTACTTGCGTTTGATTGCGGAGAATTATCAGGGCGGACCTGTAGGGATTGAAACCATGTCAGCAGCGTTGTCGGAAAGTCGGGATGCGCTCGAAGAGGTGATTGAGCCGTTCTTGTTGCAACAAGGTCTAATTCAGCGCACCCCGCGTGGGCGAATGCTTGCGCAAAAGGCATGGACTCATTTAGGAATGGCCGCACCAAATGGCCCTGATCAAGCGGGTTTGTTTGGGTGAGAGTGCGGGACGCTCCGCGGGAAGTTTATTTGGAAAGATGAAGATCAATGTTGGATGCAACAGAGATTGAGGCGCTGTTTACGCGCTCGGATGAAAGATATGTGTTTGCGCGCTGGGGGCGAGCAATTTCACCGGTTGTTTTTGGCGTAACGGACGAGACGTTGCAGGTGGTCAAAGGCGCGATTGAAGCGGTGTGTTTGGTGTCCAATCATCATATGGCGGAAACCGACCCTGAGCTTGGCAGCAATGCGATGTTTTTCTTCTTTAATGAATGGGCCGAGCTGCTTGAGGTTCCCAAGCTTGATGAGCTGGTGCCTGATTTGACAGGAATGGTCGCGCGCGTGAGTGCGGTGGACGCCAATCAATACCGCGTGTTTCGCTTTGATGAGGAGGGCGCGATCAAGGCGTGCTTTACCTTTATTCGCATGGACCAACATATGAGTAACGTGCCAGCCGAGACCTTGGCGCTCAGTCAAGCGGTGCAGATGATGGTGCTTTGGTCGGATCGCGCATTTGTCAGCGTGTCGCCTTTAGCGCTGATGGACGATGGCGGCGTGATCGTGAAGCCGGAGATTTCAGGGCTTTTGGCGGCTGCCTATGATGCCGTCATGCCCATCGCCGCGAATGACCCGAGCCATGCGTTGCGTTTGGCTGCGCGTATGCCGAAAAAGCAATAGGCGCGAATTATGCATGAATTTAGTTTGCGGGTATATTATGAAGACACCGACCTTGCGGGGATAGTGTACTATGCCAATTACCTGCGTTTCATAGAGCGTGGCCGGACCGAATGGGTCCGTGAACAGGGTATTGATCAGGTTCGTTTGAAAGAAGACGACGGTTTGGTTTTTGCCGTGCGCCGCGTCGAAGCGGATTATCTGGTGCCTGCGCGCTTTGATGACGAGCTGATCGTGCGCACGTCCGTAGAGCAAATGACGGGCGCGCGAATTGTGTTGAAGCAAGATGTCACGCGTGGCACTGACGTACTTTTTTCAGCGCAAGTAACCCTCGTTGCGCTCACGCTTGAAGGTCAGCTCACAAGACTTCCAGCGAATATCCGCCGAATCGTTCACTGATTTCAGCCGATCGCAGGCTTGATGCGCGCCAGATATTGGTTTTGTCGCTAATATCGTCTAAGGTTGATCATATTAAGAGCCGCATGAGTGGCCGGATTTGAGAAGAGCAGGCAAATGGAAGCAGAAACCCTTGCGATGGCGCAGGAGATTGATTTCTCCATGTGGGCGCTTTTTGCGCGCGCGACGATAACCGTAAAACTTGTGATGATCATGCTGGTTGTCGCGTCGATTTGGGCATGGTCCATCGTGGTGCAGAAATACATGCAGTACCGCACGGCGCGCTCTGAGCAGGCTGTGTTTGATCAAGCGTTTTGGTCGGGTGAGCCGCTGGACCAGTTGTTTGAGACAATAGGTGCCCAGCCTAATGGGGCGTCAGAGAAGATTTTTGCAGCTGGTATGACAGAGTGGCGCCGCTCGCATCGTGTGGACGGTGGTTTGATTGCAGGCGCGCAAAGCCGGATTGACCGCTCTATGGACGTGGCGATCGCGAAAGAAGCGGAAGAGTTGCAACAGGGCCTGTCGGTCTTGGCAACGGTGGGATCAACCGCGCCATTCGTGGGTCTGTTCGGAACGGTTTGGGGCATCATGAATGCTTTCATCGAGATTGCAGAAGCGCAAAACACCAACCTTGCCGTGGTCGCCCCCGGGATTGCGGAGGCGCTTTTGGCAACAGGTCTAGGGCTGCTCGCAGCGATTCCAGCCGTGATCTATTACAACAAATTCAGCGCGGATAGTGATCGTATCGTTGGCGGCTACGAAGCCTTTGCCGATGAGTTTGCCACCATTCTTAGCCGCCAGTTGGACAGTTAAGCCATGAGCGCGGGTGTCATTCAAAAAGACAGCGGTGGCGGCAAGCGGCGCAGACGGCGCGGTGGGCGTGCCAAGCCGATGGCGGAGATCAACGTTACACCGTTCGTCGATGTGATGTTGGTGCTGTTGATCATATTTATGGTTGCAGCACCGCTGATGACCGTTGGTGTGCCGGTTGAGTTGCCAAAAACCGCTGCTGGCGCGTTGCCCTCTGATGCGGAAGAGCCGTTGACGGTGACTATCGCAGCCGACGGGCGCATTTTGATCCAGACGACAGAAACCCAAAGCGCGGAACTTGTGACCAAGCTACAAGCGATCGCTGCAGAGCGTTCCAGCACGCGGGTTTATTTGCGCGCAGATGGTGCCGTGGCCTATGAGCAAGTTATGCAGGTCATGGGGGCGTTGAACGCAGGCGGGTTTAGCGACATTGGCCTTGTGACAGATACCGGCGGTCCTGAGCTCAACGCCGATCTAGCGGACAACTAGGGCGCGCGCGGTGCAAAAGAGCACCTATATCTCGGCAGGCGGTCACGCGCTGCTGCTCGGCTATGCCTTGTTCGGCGGGCTGTTTGAAGCGGAGCCGCTTGAATTGCCGAGCATGGATATTTCGGTGATCTCTGAAGCGGAGTTCGCAGCACTTACAGCGCCTGCACAGCCCCCTGATGTTGAACCGATTGCGCCTGAACCGGTGCTCAGCGCGCCAGAGCCTGAGACGGAGCCAACACCAGTTGTGCCCGAACCGGAACAGATCCCAGATCCAAGGCCAGAACCGCCTGCGATTGTAGAGCCAGAGCCGATCCCTGAGCCTGTCATTGAGCCAGAGCCCGTACCGGAACCTGCGCCAGAACCTGCGCCTGAGCCAGAAGCGGTGGTTATTCCTGACGCAGCACCTGATACGTCATTGCGTCCAAAGCCGCGTCCTGCGGACCGCGTTGCACCCGAAGCCGTGGCCGCACCTGAGCCGGATGTTGCAATTGACAACACTGCACAAGAAGCGACGCAACCCGATGAAAACGCAGAGCAAGTCGTGGAAGAGCAATCGCAGACAGCCCCTGAAGAGGCGGCAACTGAGATTGTGACAGAAGCAGAGCAACCCGCGGCATCAGCGCCAACGTCTACAGTGCGCCCCAAATCTAGGCCGCGTGAAACGGCCTCTGCGCCGGATACGTCGGCGGCTGTGAATGCTGCGTTGGCCGAAGCGTTGGGTGAACCCGCGGCGAGCGATGAGACGAGCGGGCCCACGTTGACGGCAGGTGAAACGAACGCGCTTCGCCTCGCGGTGCAGAACTGTTGGGTCGTAGATGTGGGCAGCCAAGCGGCGAATGTGACAGTGGTTATCGGCATGTCGATGGATGTGCGCGGCAAGGTCACGCCTGGTAGTTTGCGCCTTGTCAGCTCAACTGGTGGCGAAGGCTCGGCGGTCGAAACCGCCTTCCAATCTGCGCGCCGTGCCGTTTTGCGCTGTCAGAAAGAGGGTTACGAACTGCCGGATGATAAATACGAGCAGTGGAAAGAGATCGAGATGACCTTCAATCCGAAAGATATGCGCATTCGGTGAGTCTGATTGGTCACAAACTCGGCAAGCACCTGCCGATAGGGCGCAAAGCCCTTTTTTATAACATGAGCACGCCTTAGGGTGTGGGAAAAAGAACAAGCAGGACAGGCAATGACCCTGAGAATTTGTATCGCAGTTTTGGCAATGTGCGCATTGCCTTTCGCAAGCCTCGCGCAAAGCGGCCCGCTTCGCATTGAAATTACCGAAGGCGTGGTCGAACCCATGCCTTTTGCTGCGCCTAATTTTGTGGCGGAAAGCAGTGCGGCCAATGACTTCGCCGAGCGTCTTGCACGTGTCGTCGTCAGTGATCTGGCGGGGACGGGCCTGTTTCGCGAAGTGCCGCGTACGGCCTATATTAGCCAACTCACCAGCTTTGACGCACCTGTGCAATACGCCGATTGGAAAGCGATCAACGCGCAAGCTTTGGTCACGGGGGCCGTTAACGTAAGCGGATCGAACCTGAGCGTTAAGTTCCGTGTCTATGATGTGTTCTCTGGTGCCGAGCTTGGCTCTGGTTTGCAATTTGCTGGCACCACTCAGGGTTGGCGTCGTATGGCGCATAAAGTGGCTGACCAAGTCTATGCGCGCATCACGGGTGAAGATCCCTATTTCGATAGTCGTGTGGTTTATGTGTCTGAGCAGGGGCCAAAGGACAAGCGTCGCAAGCGTCTCGCGATCATGGATTATGACGGCGCGAATGTGCAGTATTTGACCGGTTCCGAGCATCTTGTGCTTGCGCCGCGTTTTTCTCCGACAGGGGACCGCGTGCTTTATACGTCTTATGAAACAGGCTTTCCACGCATCTATGTTCTGGATGTAGGTAACGTGCAGCGTCGGGTTCTTGAAAGCCAAGAAGGCTCGATGAGCTTTGCACCGCGTTTCTCGCCTGATGGGCGCACTGTGGTTTACTCTCTTGCGCGCGGCGGCAACACCGACATCTACCGCATGGACATTGCGAGCGGATCTAGTTCGCGTCTTACCTCTGCACCGTCGATTGAAACCGCGCCAAGCTATAGTCCCGATGGTAGCCGTATCGTGTTCGAGAGCGATCGCTCTGGCAGCCAGCAAATTTATATCATGGGTGCCAATGGTGGCGAGCCAAAGCGCATCAGCTTTGGCAAAGGGCGCTACGGCACCCCTGTGTGGTCGCCGCGCGGTGATTTGATCGCGTTTACCAAGCAATCCAAAGGACGCTTCCACATCGGCGTGATGCGCACGGATGGCTCTGAGGAACGCTTGCTAACCGCGTCTTTTCTTGATGAAGGGCCGACATGGTCGCCTAATGGTCGTGTGATCATGTTCACGCGTGAAACCCAAGGTGCGACTGGCTCGGCCTCGCTCTACTCCGTTGATATTTCGGGGCGAAACCTGAAACGCATTCCAACTGAAGGCGGCGCATCTGATCCATCATGGTCACCGCTTCAACGCTAAATAAGACGTCTAGAAACATAACAATAAGCAGTGAGACAGACAGATGAAAATGATCACCAAGGCAGTTCTACTGACCAGTGTGCTTGCGCTTGCCGCTTGCTCGAACAAATCCGATTTTGAGGGCGATGATTTCGTTGACCTGAACGCAGGCCCAAGCACGGGTATCGATGATAGTGCTGGCAACAGTTTTGAAGGCACGGGCGGGGTAAATGATCCAACCTCAGTGGCCTTCTTCCAGCAAAGCGTTGGCGACCGTGTGCTCTTTGAAGTGGATCAATCCACGCTGAACGGGCAGGGCCGCTTGATCCTTGATGGGCAGACCCGTTGGTTGACGCAAAACTCTGACTACACCGCCATCATCGAAGGGCACGCCGACGAGCAAGGCACGCGCGAGTATAACGTGGCTCTGGGGGAGCGCCGTGCAAACGCTGTTCGCGACTATCTTGTGTCCAAAGGCATCGCCAGCTCGCGACTTCGTGTTGTGAGTTTTGGCAAGGAACGCCCGATTGAGATTTGCAGCCAAGAGGGCTGTTATGCTAAGAACCGACGCGCGGTGACTGTGCTTGCAGCAGGGCTCTCCGGTTAAGATCTGGTTCTAAGGGAAGAGACATATGACGGCTCGTTTGACGAATGGTTTTGCAGCGGCCGCGCTGTCTCTTTGTATCGCTGCGACTGCGGGTTTGGCGCAAAGTAGCAATGAGCAGACCTTGGCGGATATTCGTCAGGATCTGACGGTGTTGTCCGTTGAAATGAAGCGCCTCAAGCGGGAGCTGTCTACGACTGGTGGCTCAGCGCCAGCAGTTGGCGGCAGTTCCGCGGGCGAGCGGATCGCGTCTGTAGAAGGTGAATTACAACGCCTCACAGGTGAGATCGAACAGCTTGAATTTCGTATTGATTCCATTGTGAAAGACGGCACGAACCGCATTGGCGATCTGGAATTTCGCTTGGTTGAATTAGAGGGTGGTGACGTCAGCACGCTCGGTGAAACCAGTACGCTTGGCGGTGGTGGAGCAGCCCCCGCAACACCTGCGGTTGTTGCTGCACCAAGTGGGACGGATTCTAGTAGCGCGCAGCTTGCCATGGGCGAACAAGCGGATTTTGACGCGGCCAAAGCGCTGATGGATGGTGGTGATGCTGCTGGCGCGGCGGCCCAGTTCGAGCTTTTTACGCAAAATTACCCCGGCAGTCCCTTGGAAGGTCAGGCGCGCCTAATGCAGGGCGAAGCGCATGACGCAGCAGGCAACACCCGCGAAGCTGCACGCGCGTATCTTGAGGGCTATTCCCGTGACCCCTCCAGCGATGTCGCGCCGGAAGCGTTGTTTCGTTTGGGTCGCACTTTGGGTCGTCTCGGCAAAGTTTCCGAGGCTTGCGTGACTTTGGGCGAGGTAGGTGTTCGCCACGCCGGCACATCTGCGGCAAGCAGCGCCCAAGCTGAAATGGCCGCGCTGAGCTGCAATTAATGCTCAACGAACCTCTCCTGAGTGGCTATCGCCCTTTAGGTGTAGCGGTCTCTGGCGGCAGTGACTCAACGGCGCTTTTGATCCTATGTGCTCAGTTATCGGGCACCGACGCATTGCGGGCTGTGACTGTGGATCATGGTCTTCGGGTCGACGCGCAGGCAGAGGCACGACAGGTTGCGCAACTCTGTGCGCGTCTCAAAATTCCGCATGATATCCTGAAATTAGATCTCAACGATGGCTCTGATTTGCAAGCGCGTGCGCGTACAGAACGATACGTGGCTTTGAGTGATTGGGCGCTGCAAAAGGGCGTTGATGCTGTTGCGCTAGGACATACCAAGGACGATGTCGCAGAAGGTTTCCTGATGCGTCTCGCGCGTGGTTCTGGCGTGGATGGGCTTGCGGCGATGCCTGAGATGTTTGAGCGCAACGGCGTTCGTTTTGTACGCCCGCTGCTGGGTACGTTGCGCCACGATTTGCAAACATACCTGCACGAGCACGGGCTGACTTGGAGCGAAGATCCTTCCAATCAAGACCCGCGTTTCACACGTGTTAAAATGCGCCAAGCCCAGCCGCACCTTGATGACCTTGGCCTCACCACCCAGCGCCTTAGTCAAACTGCTGACTGGATGCGTGCGGCGTCTGACGTCCTCGAAACGGCTGCGGATAGATGGATCGAACAAAACGCATGGGCGGATCATGGTGACGCTGTTTTCAACTTCAACGCGTTGCAAATCGCCCCTTTGGAGACTGCCGCGCGCGTCTTAAGCCGCGCTTTGTGCAATATCTCGGGTAATCTATATCGCCCGCGTTTTAGTGCGTTGTCAGATCTGCGATCAAGCTTAACCGCACAAACGCTGCATGGATGCCTAGCCTACCATCACGGCGAGACTTTGCGTCTCACGCGCGAGCCAAACGCAATCAAAGCAAAAGAAATGCGTTGGCTCATCAAAGGCCCGGTCTGTGCGTCGCACGTCATCAAACCACTCGGCGAAGCAGGCCTCAGACATATTCCAAATTGGCGCGATACAGCTCTTTTGCCGCGACGCTCATTGCTGGGCACGCCAGCGATTTGGCTGGGTGAGACCCTTGTCGCGGCTCCCATTGCAAGGCCCGATCCAAATTGGAGCGCAAGCACCGCCAACCCGCTTCATCTTTCAAAATAAACTTAAATCCCAAAGCTGCTCAGGGACGCGATGCTTTTTCAGTAATGCCAGAGGTGCCAACGCGCTGCGCCAAAACATCCTCGACCTCTGCTAATGTCACATCTCGTGCAGCGAGCATAACGAACAGATGATAGAGCACATCCGCGGCCTCAGATCGCAATGCTGCTTTGTCGCCTTTTACCGCTTCGATAATGGCTTCAATCGCTTCTTCGCCAAACTTCTCAGCGCATTTCTCAGGCCCTTTTGCGAACAGCTTTGCTGTCCAGCTCTGCGCGCCACCCTCGGCTTTGCGCGCTTCTATAGTCTCGAACAATTCGTGCAAAACGCTCATGTTAACCTCACCGGAATACCTGCGGCGGCCATATGCGCCTTTGCTTGTGCCACTGTATATTCACCAAAGTGGAAAATCGAAGCGGCCAAGACCGCGCTTGCGCCACCTTGCGTGACACCTTCGACAAGATGATCAAGATTACCAACGCCACCCGAGGCAATCACCGGCACATTGACGGCATCCGAAATCGCGCGCGTAAGCGGAAGGTTGAAACCTGATTTTGTTCCATCACGATCCATGGAGGTCAGCAATATTTCACCAGCGCCTTTTTCAGCCACGAGCATGGCAAATTCGACGGCATCAATCCCTGTGGACTTGCGGCCGCCGTGCGTAAAAATTTCCCAACGACCGGGTTCAACGGTTTTTGCATCAATTGCGCAAACAATACACTGGCTACCGAATTGATCTGCGGCCTCTGACAACACGTCAGGGCTGGCGACAGCGGCAGAGTTGAAGCTTACCTTGTCAGCCCCCGCGAGCAAAAGTGCGCGCACATCATCAACTTCGCGCACGCCGCCACCAACGGTTAAAGGAATGTAGCATTGCTCAGCGGTGCGCCGCACGACATCAAACATCGTTCCACGGTTTTCATGGGTTGCGTGAATGTCGAGAAAGCAAAGCTCATCCGCGCCAGCAAGGTCGTAGGCGCGCGCGCTCTCAACAGGATCGCCTGCATCGCGCAGACCAACAAAGTTGACGCCTTTAACAACGCGCCCGTCAGCCACGTCGAGGCAGGGGATGATACGCGTTTTAAGCATTTCCAAGCACCTTGAGAGCCTCGGTGAGATCAAGCGCGCCATCATAGAGCGCGCGCCCAGAAATCGCGCCGTTCAAGCCAGCTCCGCAATCGCGCAATGCGATCAGATCGTCCAGAGAGGACACACCACCAGAAGCGATCACAGGAATGGACACTGCGCGCGCCAATGCTGCTGTCGCCTCGATATTCGGTCCTTGCATTGCGCCATCGCGGTTGATGTCAGTGTATATGATCGCTGCCACGCCTGCGTCCTCGAACGAGCGGGCAAGGTCTGTCACCTCGACATTCGTCTCTTCGGCCCAGCCTTTTGTGGCGACCATGCCATTGCGCGCATCAATTCCGACGGCCACGTGACCCGGGAAGGCCTTGGCGGCTTCGCGCACCAGATCAGGGTTTTCGACGGCAACCGTTCCAAGGATCACGCGCTGCAAACCTTTTTCGAGCCAACGCTCGATCGTTGCCATATCGCGGATACCGCCACCCAATTGTGTGGGGACTTTGCACGCTTTCAAGATCGCCTCGACAGGGGCAGCATTCACTGGTTCACCCGCAAATGCGCCATTGAGATCAACCAGATGCAACCATTCGCAACCCGCATTCACGAACTCTAGCGCTTGCGCGGCAGGGTCGTCGCTGAACACAGTCGCCTTGTCCATTTCGCCGCGCAGCAAACGCACAGCTTGGCCGTCTTTCAGATCAATCGCGGGGTAGAGGATCATAGCGCAAAGCCTTTTTATTACTCGCGCATCCCATCGCACGAGATCGTCGATTTTGCAACGGGCGCAGCGTCAACTCTTGCTTTGTCGCAGGCGTCCTTGCACTCTTTGTCCAAACAAAAGGGAGAAAATCATGAAAACACTTCTAACAGCCGCCGCGCTTTCGTTGATCGCTGCCACTGGCGCGTTTGCTGATCCGGTCTTTGGCACTTGGCAAACCACGAAAGATGACAACGGTAACTACGGTCGTATCAACGTGTCCGCGTGTGGCAGTAAAATTTGTGGCGTGCTGACAAACTCGTTTGACTCATCAGGAAAAGCGTTCAAATCCGAGAACCAAGGTCGCAAACTGATTTGGGATATGGTCAACACAGGTGGCGGTAATTACGCCAAAGGCAAAGCCTATTCCCCTGATCGCGATAAGACCTACAACGGCAAACTCAAGCTGTCAGGCAACAAGCTCACAGTGCAGGGCTGCGTTTTGGGTGTATGTCGTGACGGTGGTACGTGGAGCCGCGTAAACTAGACGCTTACGGCGACCAAGTTAGAAAATTAGAGATTAGCCGCAGGCCGACCTGCTGGCTTTTCTCTGGATGAAACTGCATCCCGAGCATCGTATCACGTCCGACGATTGCAGTGATGTCCCCTGCATAATCCACATGGGCAAGGCGCTCAGAGGGTTTGGTGACATCGAAGTGATAAGAGTGCACAAAATAGGTGTGATCACCCGTTTCAATGCCTTCAAACACAGGGTGGGGCGTGTCGATCACCAGATCATTCCACCCCATATGCGGCACTTTCAAGCTTTTGTCGGCAGGGTCAATCTTGACCACTTCACCGTCGATCCAGCCAAGACCATCAGTATCTTCATACTCGCGTCCAAGGCTCGCCATTAGCTGCATTCCAACGCAGATGCCTAGGAAAGGGCGGGCTTTGACCGTAACCGCTTCTTGCAAGGCATCAAACAAGCCGCCCGTTCCTTTGAGCGCTTTCACGCAGGCTGGAAAGGCTCCGTCCCCAGGTAAAACAATGCGATCTGCGCGCGCGACAATGTCTGCGTCGCTCGTGACGACGACCTCACCTGCGTTAGCCTCTGATGCCATGCGGCCAAAGGCTTTCTCGGCGGAGTGCAGATTGCCGCTCTCATAGTCAATAATTGCTGTGAGCACTTAGAGCGTTCCTTTGGTTGAAGGTACTGCATCCGATTTGCGTGGATCCGTCTCAACCGCGATGCGCAACGCACGCGCGACGGCTTTGAAGGCGGCCTCGGCGATGTGGTGGCTGTTGAAACCGTGCAATTGATCAACATGCAATGTGATACCTCCATGCGTTGCAAAGGCTTGGAAGAATTCGCGCACGAGTTCGCAATCAAAAGTACCAATTTTTTGCGTTGGCAGCTCGACATTCCACACCAAGAAAGGGCGCGCAGAGAGGTCCAAAGCGCAGCGCACCTGCGCGTCATCCATCGGCAAGTGGCACGCGCCATAGCGCACAATTCCACGTTTATCGCCAAGTGCCTGTGTGAGGGCCTGACCGAGCGCGATGCCTGTGTCCTCCACCGTGTGGTGATCATCAATGTGCAAATCACCCTTGGCACGGATGGTCATGTCAATGAGCGAGTGGCGCGCCAGTTGATCCAACATATGATCGAAGAAACCAACGCCGGTCTGATTGTCATAGACACCTGTGCCGTCGAGGTTGATCTTAACGGAAATGTCCGTTTCGGCAGTTGCGCGTGTTACGTTAGCCGTCCGCATTGGGGCGCTCCTTAAAGCTTTGCAAGTTGCGGCCCTTATAGCAGCCGCGCGGCGCAGGCCAAGCGCTCACGTTTCGCGATTGCGCTGGCGTGACCTTCGTGCCAGCTTTGACGTAAGAAACATAAGGATTGCCCAAGATGTCTACATGCGTTTTCGTTCAAATCAGATGCAAACCCGGCACGACCTATACGGTTGCTGAAAAGATTGCATTCGAGGAAATTCACTCAGAGATTTACTCGACATCGGGCGAGTATGATTTGATCGTGAAGATGTATATCCCAGAGGGCGAAGATATTGGCAAATATATCAATGAGCATTTGTTGCCGATTGAAGGGATCGAGCGGTCCTTGACGACGATGACGTTCAAAGCGTTCTAGAAAAATGCTCGACGGGATTAAAATCGTTGAGATAGAAGGGCTTGGCCCTGCGCCTTTTGCGGGCATGATGCTCGCGGATTTGGGGGCAGAGGTCACCGTGATCCACCGTAAGGGAAAGGCTGGCAGCATCACCGCAGAAGCGAGTTTGCTCGATCGTGGCAAGCGTTCGATCGCGTTGGATTTGAAAGACCGCGCTGATTTGGAAGTTGCACGCGCTTTGATCGCGCAGAGTGATGGGGTGATCGAAGGGTTTCGCCCGGGGGTGATGGAACGTTTGGGTTTGGGGCCCGAGGTATGTCATGCGGACAACCCCAATCTGGTTTTCGGGCGCATGACAGGATGGGGACAAACGGGACCACGTGCGTTTCAGGCGGGTCATGATCTGAACTATATCGCCACGTCCGGCGCGCTTTATTACGCGGGCTTGCCCGATGATGCGCCTGTGACGCCTGCAACGCTGCTGGGTGATATTGGTGGCGGAGCATTGTATCTTGTGGCTGGCATCCTTTCAGGGATTATCAAAGCGGGACGCACAGGGCAGGGCTGTGTTGTGGATGCGGCGATTGTGGATGGTTCAGCCCATATGATGAATTTGTTGATGGCTTTGGGGCAGGGTGGTGGCCTATCCGAAATACGCGGCGCGAGCTTGCTTGATGGGCCGCATTGGTCGCGTAGCTATATGTGCGCTTGCGGTGGGCATATCACTGTGCAGGCGCTAGAGCCGCAGTTTTACAAGACACTTCTCGTTGCTTTGGATCTTGAGGCGGACGAAACGATGAGCGCGCAGCATGACGGGCGCCAATGGGGCGCTCAAACAGCGCGGTTCGCGGCAATTTTTCTAGAAAAATCGCGCGCTGAATGGGCGTTGCATTTTGAAGGGTCAGACGCTTGCGTTGCTGTCGTTTTGAACCCTTGGGAAGCCGCACAAGATCCTCATATGAAAGAGCGCGAAACATGGGGTTTTGAGAATGGTCATCTGCAAGCTAGCGCAGCGCCGCGCTTTGATGGGAAGATTGCGCGCTTGAAGAGTGCACCTGCAAGAGACGCGGATCGGGTCGAAATTTTGTCAGAACTCGACATTTAGGGCTGTGTTTTTGCTTGCAACATCCCATCGCTTCGCGCGATAGATTGATCCGCGCGGTCCCGTAGCTCAACTGGATAGAGCACCTGCCTTCTAAGCAGGGGGTTGGGGGTTCGATTCCTCCCGGGATCGCCAGTTTCTTTGGTCGTTAAACATGAAAAAAGCGCCGTTTTTACATAATTATTCTCCGGACTTAAGAGACAGTGCGAAGTCCGAAGCGGCTTGAGAACGGTGTGCCGCCGCCTGGGATTACGGACTTGCGCCGCGGCTTGCTCGACAAGAGCGGCATGGGCCAGAACATACGGGACATCTTGCGACCACCGCTCATAACCGAGTTCGAGCGTTTCTTTTTGCTGACCAGCGGCATAGGCCAAAACGGGCGCGAGGCGCGCTTGTTGCTCAAAGGTCGTTTTGTGCGATGGGGCTTTGTCATGCGCATCCCGAAGTTCGCGGTGATTGGACCATGCGGCACAGGAATATCAACCACGGAGAAGAACAGCGGGTGGTCCTTCATCACGCTTGGTGCGTGGTCGGGCTGCCAGGGGAGAACATGCTCTTCAGTTGCGCCGCTTGCGTCCAGCGGGTCTAGTTTACCCATGATGTCGCGCGCGAGGCGGGCTGCACCAAGAGGTTTGTAGGTCGCTTGGACAATCAAAGCGACGTTGCCAGCAGCAATCGCAGCGGCATAGGGCGCAATGGCGCTCTCGTGCACTTTTGCGCGTGCGAGATGCGCTTCTGCCGTGTCGCTATCGCTGATCAGGATGCACGAACGGCTTGGGAAGCCTCGGAACATCATTTGCTTCACGGCACGTTGTGCTGTGGCTTCATCGGCAAATAGGCGTGAAATGAGAGTTGTCATAGGGCCTCCGCTTGGTTGGATGGTATATTGCGTTTCGTCGTCTTTTTGAGCAAGGGCCAAATCACAAGGATGGCGGCCGCTAGGCTGATAATTTCTATCGTGAACACTATATTGTAGGGTGTTTGCGCCACGTTTCCAGTCGCCCCTTGCAAGCCGACAACAAGATCACGTACGACACCTGCCAATGCAACGCCGAGTCCTGCGGATGTCGCTTGCGCAGCACCCCATGCACCAAGCGCGAGGCCGACCTGTTCACGTGGTGCCGCGCGCATGGTCGCGGTCAGAGTTGCGTGGCCAAATAGACCTGCGCCGACACCCACAAGGAATGTTCCAATTAAAAAGCTGATCGTGCCACCATCGAGGGAGGCAAAAATAATTGCGCCAAATCCGGGAATGCCAAAAGCAATCCCCGCTAGGGCCACGTTGTGAGGCAAGCTTGTTTGGCTCAAAAGCCGCGACGCGATGGCGAAGCCAATAAGCGTGCCGCCTGCAAAAAGCGCAGTCAATTTCGTGGTGCTCGCAACAGAAAGACCCAAGGCTTGGCCACCGTAGGGTTCTAGCAAAACATCGGCCATGCCAAATCCAAAGGTGCCAAGGCAAATCACGATTAAGAGACGTATCATCCCTTCTGTTTGCGCCAAATTGGTAAAAGCGACCTTAAAGGGCAGGGGCTTTGCGACTTTCATTTCTTGTGCGCGCTCACGATTGCGCGCTTCTTGCTTCCACATGGCACATAGGTTGAGCGCGACAGTGATCACAGCCGTCCCTTGGATGATCTGCACAAGGCGACCGGGGGTGTAGTGTTCGAGCAATGCACCGTAGATTAGAGCGCTGACCATCATGCCGAGCAAAAGCATCACATACATCAGACCGACGACTTTGGGTTGATCTTCTTCTTTGACCAAATTAGTTGCCAGAGCCAAACCAACAGTTTGCACGATATGCACGCCCGCACCGACCAGAAGGAACGATAGCGCAGCGGCGCTCAATCCGATCCAGCGCGGAGCGTCATAGGCTTCGCCGTAACCAGAGAGCACCAAAAGTGCAAAAGGCATGATCGCGAAACCGCCAAATTGGCAAAGCGTGCCTTTCCAGATGTAGGGAATGCGCCTTAAACCAAGGGCAGAGACGTGCGTATCTGATTTATAGCCGATCAGAGTGCGAAAAGGGGCGAACACAAGTGGCAATGCCAACATGACTGCAACTAAAGTGGCGGGGACAGAAAGCTCAACGATCATTACACGGTTCAGCGTACCCACCAACATGACGAGCGCCATGCCTACGGTCACTTGGAACAGTGAGAGGCGCAACAGGCGTGAAAGGGGTACATCTTCGCTCGCGACATCGGCGAAAGGGAAATATTTCGTTCCCATATTCGCGAGTTTCTGAGTGGCGAAGGTGCGGTAGTTGAACATTTGAGTTGATCTATGACACTGCGTTGCAGCGCCATTGTTCCTTAAGGTCTAAAATTGGGTGGGATGGGGCCCACCTGCAATAGCGTGGCAGGCCCAATCGTTTTTAGTAAGCCAAAAGCTACAGATCGCTTGCCTGAAGCTTTTGCGGATCTTTCAGGATTGCTTGAGTTTGTGTGCCATCCGGTAGGATAACGGTCACTTCAAGTCCGTCCTTTGCAGGCACCGCGTAAGATACGGTCGCTGCTTTCATCGCCGATTCGTCAACAATCGCGGCTGCTGCCATCTTGTCGCCGGTGCCCATAGGAACGCCTTGCAAGAAGTCAGCTACCCAAGATGTGTTCTTAACGACTTGAAGATGCACAGCAAAAGAGCCGACAGCTACTGCGCCAAGAAACAACGGAACGCCAACTGTCGGAGATACGACAAGCCACATTTTTGCATTATTCATAGTGTGTCTCCTCTATCCCAGCCAAGGCGTCGCGATTGCGACAAGCATGTGTGCGAGCAGTGCGATCACGCCGAAAACACGTGTGCCATCAATAAGATAGCTGTGTACTTCTTCTGCTTCATCTAGCGTTAGGCCAGTTGGCCAAACTTTGTTTTCATCCGCCATTTGAGTCCTCCTTTAACGGTGGAGGGAGCAAGTCATTGAAATTCCATTACAAAACATAGTGTGAATTTAAAAACAGTCTCCCATGAGCGACATTTTGTCACAAGGCATTGACATCGTCAATGTAACGCAAAGTTGACACTTTGGCTGCGAGAGTTCCTAAAGTCAGAAAAAGTATAGCAAAATCAACTGCGTAAAATTACTTATCACGGCGCGAAAAAATCGCTTGTAAATTATTTGGGGGATTGTTGTGCGAAAGCGTTCACATGACACGCCGAAAAACTCTACCGCGAGCTCTGGGACCGTCGTCTCAATCCAGTAGCCCAGCGCACCGGAACACCGTTTTGGCAGGCTGCGAAGGGATACGTCGATGCAGGAGGAGAGGCACGGTTTCTGCCGAAACTGATCCGACACTTTGGCGAGGCGACACTGATCGAGGATATCGACGAACCAGAAATCGTGAACGCAGGCGTGGCAATCTATCCAGGACGCGCCCCAGATACGATCCGACGTCAGGTGCGGGTTCCCATCACTGCGGTGATCCGGTGGGCCCAAGGCAACCGGCGACGACCATCCACAGACAACAAGCGGGTGCGCTGGCTGACACCAGAGGAAGCGGAGGCGTTGCTTCAGGCTGCTGCATCGATGACACTGCCACGCCACGCCAACCCCGAACCCTACACGCTGGCCAAGGTCGCGTTTCTGCTCGGCTCCGGCTGTCGGACCGGTGAGTGCTTCGCAGTCAACGTCGCCGATTGGAATGGAGGCTCGGCGCAGCTCTGGATCCCCGCGATCGAGGTGGGTGCAGGCAAGACACGCAGCTCGGCGCGGTGGGTGAAACTGCCGGACCGTTCGGTCGAACTCATGGGTGATCTGCCGATCAAAGGCCGCATGTTCCGAACCCCCTACGGCAAAGAGATAAAACTGATCCAAGGCGGTGGCGGGCAGATGCAGGCGTCGTTTAACAAAGCACGGGACCTGGCTGGCCTCGGAGACGACGTGACGCCCCACGTGTTACGCCATACATGGGCGACTTGGTTCTATGCGCAGACCCGCGACTTTGGGGGGCTCATGGACCAGGGGGGCTGGTCAAAAGCTGACATGGCGAACCGATATCGAAAACTGGCCCCCGATGACCTCTCCGAACGTCTGCTCAAACATGGCTGGGACTTCCGGCCTGAAATGCCAGAGGACCGGAGAAGCAAGCTGCGCGTCGTCAGCGATGGCTAAACACGACTGCGACTGTACAGCGGCACCCACTACACAGACACCCGCGGGGATTGGTCACAATGGCGGGCCAACCACGCCCCTGTTCGGCCTTCACGCCGCATGGCTCCGGTTCGCGAATGAATTGGAGCTGCGCAGGCTGGCCAAGCTGCACCTCCGGATCGAGCGCAAGAAAGCATCGATGAAGGTTTTGGTTGGCGAGCGTCAGCGCATCATGAACCGCTGCATCCGCCGAATGCGACGCAGCACGGGCCGAGGGTAATCTACTCACTCCACAGGTTAATTTGAAATTGAGGGATGGTCCGACTAACGTGGGCAATACGTTGGCTTACGTTCGAGAGAATTTGAAACTAGGGATGCTTTTGTTGCCATGAAAGATAAGATCTATTTTACTCACATGATCAACGGAACAAGCAGAAAGCTCTTTTCGGCGAGCCTAGCAAAAGATGGGTCAGTGGTACTTGGCCTAAAGTCGGCGGGGACATTACGGCATATTCCTGAGCTGGATCAAGCGAACCGCCGCTCCCTTGGATCGGAAGCGCAAGACCATTCGCCGGTCGATGACCAGCATTATTCAATACATCCTTCTAAAAGCTCCAAATTCTGCCTTACGACGATAAAATTCACAGTGGGTCTACAGAATAGCCTCAATAAACTGGAAACTTATGGATCATATTATGGATTGGGCGAAGGGAACTTGGCTCCAGTATTCAGTCATTTGGTTTCTGACCGTTCGTCTGACCGGTTCCAACTGAAAGAGAAAGAAGAGCGATCATCCGAATTAATCGGCTCGTACGATCCCCGAGAACAAACCCTCCTATTCAGTGTTTACGTGACGAAACGTGAACCAAAGAAAAACGAGCTAGAAAGCACCTATTTTTCTACCAAAATTCATAAGGTCGGCGAGTTTTACCTAGTCATCTGCGCATCAGTATGTGGCTGGCCTGCCAGAGATCAGGCAAACTTATTGCATTTCGGCAATGTGAATAAAGATATTGTAGAACCAGGTGCTCAGATGATTGAGGCCAAAACAGGGACTATTTCTTGTACACAATTGGAGAAAAACATACTGCTAGGGTATATTGAGAATATAGGAGGCTACCTTTCACTCATCTCGAGTATTGACGGCACCGACTACAGGTGTCTGCAGAAAATTCCGGTATCTCCGCTGCCGATATAGACCTGTCGGACCGCCTGCTCGCGAACGGGTGAAATTTCCGGCCTGAGATGCAATTGGACCGGAGAAGCAAACTTCGCGTTGTTGGCGATGACTAAGTGGGGCCGGATTGTACAGGCGCATTGCCCGATGGGTCGACCACTTGAGTCCAGCGCTCGCAAATCACGGCCCAATCGCCATATCGCGGAGCGATTTAGTTCTTGCGGACTTTCCGGCTATCACATTGTTCATCTAAAGGTTCGCTTTGGTTTTCTCGTCATTTCATTGCGTCTACGTCATGGTATGAGGGTCAACGGCAAAGCCCCTAAGACGTTTGGAGAAGGATGATGTCACATTGCATTCTACATATCGGTTGGCACAAGACAGGCACGACCACGCTGCAACAGTTTTCCTATCAAAACAGGGATAAGCTCGCTGCCATTGGCGTTCACTATCCCGATTGGAACCATAATCATGGTGCCGCGCTCGTTTCTACTTTTCGGCAAGATACCGGATATTATTTTGCAGAAACTTTTGTGCCTCCTCGTCCCAAATTCGCGCATATTGCACCGGCAGAATGGGGCCGTAGTGTTTTCCAAGACGCTATCAGGTTTGACCTGCCCCCCGAAACTTCCCTCAGTTTAATGTAGAGTTTGCTCAACCATCGA
>NZ_MLCB01000169.1 GCF_001890925.1 Planktotalea frisia | reverse complement strand
TCAGACAATTTCCGCGTCATAACCCATGAAAAAATTCGGGTTTTGGGGTAGCAGCGGTATATAATAAATATAAGGCATTTTTACATGGCAAAGCCGAGGATCTCAGGCAAAGCGGAACTGAGGCGCGCAAGACGGGCGGGCTTTAGCCTGCTTGGATCAACATTCATCTTTTCGATCTTTGTTAACCTGTTGATGCTAACTGGACCACTGTTCATGTTGCAGGTCTATGACCGTGTCTTGGGGTCACGCTCTGAAGAGACGCTGATCGCACTTTTTGCTTTGGTTGCAGCGCTTTACCTGTTCATGGGGTTCTTGGATTATGCGCGCGGCCGCTTGCTTGCGCGGTTTGCAGTGCGGTTTCGAGAGAAACTTGACGGGCGTGTTTTCGACGCGAGTTTGCGTCATTCGTTGATGCCGGAATCGCTTGGAAAGCCAGCGGCTGGTTTGCGCCAACTTGAGGCGGTGCAGTCGTTTTTCATCTCACCTGTGATGACAGCGCTGTTTGATATCCCTTGGACGCCTTTGTTTATTGCGGCGATTTTCATCTTTCATCCGCTGCTTGGTTGGATGGCGGTTGCGGGTGGTGGCACGTTAATCTTAGTCGCTGTGCTCAATAGCCTTTTGACAAACCGTAAGGTTTTGAAAGCGCAACAGATGTCGCAGATGGCGCATAATTTCTCTGATCAGGCCCGCAATTCGAGCGAAATTGTGCGTTCGCAAGGTATGAGCCGTTCGATGCAAACGCGCTGGCAAGGCATGCAAAACGAAGCGCTTGGCGCAAGTGTTGGCGCAAGCGATTGGACGGGCAGCTTTACCGCGATGACCAAGTCATTCCGTTTGTTTTTGCAATCGGCCATGCTGGCGCTTGGCGCATATTTGACGTTGCAGGGTGAGTTGACGGCGGGGGCGATGATTGCGGGTTCAATTTTGCTGGGCCGCGCTTTGGCACCGATTGAGCAATCCGTGGGTCAATGGGCGCTTATTCAGCGCGCGATTGAAGGTTGGCGTGGTGTTGGACAGCTTTTGCAACTGGTTCCAGAGGACGATGAAACGACAAAACTGCCAAATCCACCTGCGCATATTTCGTTCCAAGGTGTTGGTGTGTTGGCACCGGGAACGCGCACGCCAATTTTGCAAGGGATCAGTTTTGTCATTGAGCCGGGGCAGGTTGTCGGAGTGATTGGCAACAGTGGTATGGGCAAATCGACGCTGGCCAAGGCCATGGTTGGTTTGCTGCCAGCGATCAGCGGTGAAATTCGTTTGGGTGGGGCGACGCTGGATCAATATGATCCGGATCAGCTTGGCTCACTTATCGGCTATTTGCCGCAAAATGTGACGTTGTTCAGTGGAACTGTGGCTGAAAATATTGCGCGGATGTCGGTCAATGTGGATGAAGAGAAAGTCTTTGAAGCTGCCAAACGCGCCAATGCGCATGAGATGATTTTGAAGCTTCCCGAAGGGTATAAGACGGTTATTCATGCAAACGATAACCAGCTGTCGGGTGGGCAAAAACAGCGTCTTGCGCTTGCTCGTGCGTTGTATCAGAACCCTGTCATACTGGTTTTGGATGAACCAAATTCAGCACTGGATTCGGTTGGCACCGAAGCGTTGAACCGTACCGTGCGCGAGTTCAAAAGCTCTGATCGATCGGTCGTGATTATGACCCATCGCCCGCAAGCGATATCTGAGTGTGATCGATTGATTGTCATGGACAGCGGGCGGATCAAAGCGAATGGCCCTCGTGACGAAGTTCTGAAAGCTATGCTGAAAAATGCAGGGCAAGTGCAGCGCGAAATTGCGCCGGAGAAGCCAAATGAAACTTGATCCAAACCCAGCGCAACCGTCGAAACCTGCGAAGTCAAAGCTGGCGAAAGCCGGTAAGCCTTTGTTCATCGGATATTTATCGCTTGCGATCTTGGTGGGTGTCATTGGTGTTTGGAGTGTGAAAGCACGGATTGCAGGGGCGGTGATCGCGTCGGGAATGATCCAAGTCGAGAACAATCGCCAGATCGTGCAACACCCGCAGGGCGGTGTCGTTGGTGAGTTGATTGTGCGCGACGGCGATCGGGTTGCCGCGGGGGATGTGGTGCTGCGTTTGGATGATGCTTTGTTGCGTTCAGAGCTTGCGATTATCACGGCGCAACTGAATGAAACCCGCGCGCGCAAGGGGCGCTTGAGCGCCGAGCGCGACGATGCCCAAGAGCTCACGTTTGATCCTGAATTGCTGGCAGACGCGGAGCGTGATCCGAGTGTGAAGGCGCTGATGGAGGGCCAAGCGCGATTGTTTGAGACGCGTCGCGTAGCGTTGGCACAAGTGAGCGAACAGCTAGAAAATCAAATCGTTCAAACAGGTGATCAGATAGAAGGCGCGCGCGCGCAGCTTGTCGCCACGCAAGGGCAGGCCGAATTGATCTTGTCAGAGCTGGCGGATGCGCAAACCTTGCTTGATAAAGGCTTGGCGCAAGCGTCGCGCGTATCTGCACTGCGTCGTGAGGATTCGCGTCTTCAAGGTGAAATAGGGCAATACACATCGCTGATTGCGCAGCTAAAAGGTGATATCGCTCGGATCAATATCGAAATTTTGCAGCTTAGTACCCAGCGTCGGGAAGAAGCGATAAGTGGTTTGCGTGATTTGCAATTCCAAGAGAATGAGTTGGTCGAGCGCGCGCTCTCAGCGCGTGAAACGCTTTCGAAAATGGAAGTGCGCTCGCCTGTATCGGGGGTGATTTATGGCAACACGGTTTTCGCGTTGCAGTCAGTCATCTCGCCCGCCGCGCCGATTATGTATGTGATCCCGCAGGATCAAGCGTTGGTCGTCTCTGCGAGGGTTGAAGCGATTCATATCGACCAAGTGCACGAAGGCCAAAGCGCTGCGCTTAGATTTGTGGCGTTCGATCAGCGCACAACGCCGGAAATCTTTGGGCGCGTCGTCCGTTTGTCGGCGGATGTGTTCACCGATGAGGTGACAGGCATGTCGTTCTATGAGGCGGAATTATTGCCTGACGACGATGAGTTGTCCAAGTTGGAAGGTCAGCAATTGGTGCCGGGCATGCCCGTAGAGGCCTTCATCAAAACGCAGGAACGATCTCCGCTGAGCTATTTGATGAAGCCATTGATGGACTATTTCAACAAGGCGTTCCGAGAGGCTTAACGCTCGCCTGTGTAGTCGGCTTTCGCCTTGCCTGTGTAGAATTGTGTAAGGTCTTCAGGGACTTCAGTGCCGTCCGCAAGGAATGGTAGAATTCCACGGCGCAAGGAACGGCCCCGCATCGCGATGATATCATCCTCGGATTTGGTGACACGTTGGGACATACGGCGCGCCCAGGTGAACAGATGCGCATAGAGGCGGTCGATCTCGACGTCGATTTCGGGCGTTCGTGTGCTGTCTTTGGCAAGGTCAATGAATTCTTCTGGATCGCTTTGCAGATCGAACAGCATTGGGCGCAAGCCACCCTCCGCGTGCATGAGTTTGTAGCGGCCATCAAAAACCATAAAGAGGCGCGCATCACGCGGAGCGAGGCCAAGTTTCACCGCTTGCGGTGTTGCAGAGTAGTCATATTCGCTGATCGCAACATCGCGCCATTTGACAGTTTCGCCGTGCATAAGCGGTGTGAGGGAACGCCCTTCTAGGATGTGATCAGCGATCTTCCCACCTGCGAAATCAACGAAGGTCGGTGCGAGATCGATAGATTCAACCAGTGCATCACTGGTCGTGCCACGCGTCGCATCCGCGCCTGCGCGGGGGTCATAGATAATCATCGGCACCTTGACGGACTGCTCGTGAAAGAGGTCCTTTTCGCCAAGCCAGTGATCGCCCAGATAGTCGCCGTGATCAGAAGTGAGCACGATCATCGTGTCTTTGAGCGTGTCGGTTTGCTCTAGGTGCTCAAGGATGCGGCCAAGCTGATCATCGCATTGTTTGATTAGGCCCATGTAGGCTGGGATCACCTTTTTACGGACCTCGTCGCGTTGAAAGGCGGTGGCGATTTTGTTTTCCATGTAGGCACCGAAAACGGGCTGCGGATCCTCGCGTTCAACCGTGTCGCGGGTTGGGGCAGGGACGTGGTTTTCGCCGTACATGTTGTGGTAGGGGGCGGGGACGATGTAGGGCCAGTGGGGCTTGATGTAGCTGACATGCGCGCACCACGGGCCTGTCTTTTCTTTCATGAATTCAATTGCTTTGGTGGTAAGCCAAGGGGTTTCGCTGTCCTCTTCGCGCACGTTTGCGGCTTTGTCTGCGTTCTTGAAAATCCAGCCGGAGGCCATGTCGCCCTCGTCATCAATGCCTGCGTTTGCGAAGGTGGCCCATGGGTTTTCGGTCGGGTAGCCTTTGCCCTTGAGATATTCGTTATAAGGCGAGCGTTTTTCGTCGTAAAAGCCGTCAGGACCTTGGCCCCAAAGACCATCGTCGCGGATCCAAGTGTCAAAGCCGCATTCCGCTTGGCGTGCGCCGATAATGCTGTCGGGCGAGAGGCCGAGCCGTTCCATGCCCTCAGAATCGGCTTTCATGTGGGTTTTGCCGATGAGCCAGCAATCCATGCCAGCGCGGCGCAGGTGGTCGCCCATTGTGTGCTCTCCCACGCGCAGCGGAAATCCGTTCCAATGCGCGCCGTGGCTCGAAGCGTAGCGGCCTGTGTAGTAGCACATGCGCGAACCGCCGCAGACTGGGGATTGCACGTAGGCGTTGGTGAAGCGCATGCCCATCGCGGCGACACGATCGAAATTCGGAGTGTGTAGATGGGGGTGGCCTGCGCAGCTCAGGTAATCGAAACGCAGCTGATCATACATAATAAAAAGAATGTTCATGGGGTCTCGTCCTATGCGTGAGAGTTTTGATTCGAAGCTCACTATGTCGCCAAAAGGGGCGAAACTAAATCAAAATCCTGCGGCCTCTCTGGAGAGAAATGGATTAATGCAACCGGTTGCAAAAAAATCTAATCGGGGTAGAGTAAAGTGAGAATCACGAATTCTGCTGCTCTGTCATTTCTTTTTGAGCGGTACGTTTGTTCGCCCTTAGAGCGCCGCCTAAGTGCAGCGCAAAGAGGGACAACATCAAAGCTTCGCAAGAGGCCCCGGTATTATTCATAAGTGCGCCGGGCACATTTCTGGGAGGAAACCAATGAAGAAGATTCTTATCACGACTGGCCTTGTTGCCATGATGGGCACGACTGCAATGTCGCAAGAGATCGGCGCGACATTCTCGCGTTTTGATGACAACTGGCTGACAGTTCTGCGCAACGGCATGGTTGAGCACGCAGCGACAATCGACGGGCTGTCCTATCAGCAGGAAGACGCGGCAGACGATCTTGCCAAGCAGATCGACCAAGTGAAGAACTTTGTGGCTTCCGGCGTTGACGCGATCATTGTGAACATCGTTGACACATCTGCAGGTGCAGCTGTTTCCGCAGCGGCTGGCGACACGCCACTGGTTTATGTGAACCGTGAGCCTGACAACGTTAACGAATTGCCAGCGACACAAGCGTTTGTGGCATCTAACGAAATCGAGTCCGGCACATTGTCCGCGTTCGAAATTTGCAAAAACCTACGCGCAGACGGCAAAGGTGCCGGCGCGCGTGGCTATTTGATGAACGGTCAGCTCTCCAACCAAGCGGCTGTGCAGCGTTCCAAGGACGTGCATGACGTGATCGGCATGGACATGTGTAACTTCATGACCATCATCGACGAGCAGACAGCGAACTGGTCGCGCGACGAAGCGCAAGACTTGATGACAAACTGGATGTCTTCCGGTGAGCCATTTGACTTCGTTCTTGCAAACAACGACGAAATGGCAATCGGCGCGATCCAAGCGATGAAAGCGGCTGGCATGGATATGGCTGACGTTCAGGTTGGCGGTGTTGACGCATCCCAAGACGCGCTTTTGTCCATGGCAGCGGGCGACTATGACGTTACTGTTTTCCAGGACTCCGTTGGTCAGGGCACAGGCTCAATCGATGCGGCACTGCGTTTGATCGCGGGCGAGAAAGTGGACCAGAAAGTCTATATCCCATTCAAGCTGGTAACCCCTGCAAACATGGGTGACTTCCTCGACAAGAACTAAGTCGATTTGAACGAAATGGGGCGGCGCTATTGTGCCGCCTCTATTTTTAAAGAGCGCTAAAAACCGGGCGCTGAATAGGGAATGGCACAGATGACAGACACCAGCCACGGCACTGGCGGACTTACGTTCGACAAAACCAAACGATCTTGGCCCAATGAGCTGAACATCCTTTTCGCGCTGTTCGTTATTATCGCGATCTTCGAGGTGCTGGGCCAAATGTTGCCCTACATGAATGATCAAAGCTTTCTGTTTGACACCAGGGACCGCTTTGACAGCATTTTCAACGAGGCGCGTCTCAAGATTATCATCCTTCAAGTCGCCATCATCGGCATCATTGCTTTGGGCGTGACCCAAGTGATTATCACCGCTGGTATTGACCTCAGTTCCGGCCCACTTGTCGCCGCGACCGCCATGATCGCGATGAGCTTTGGGCAGACAGAATTGGTTAACGGGTTTGCGAACCCAAAAGCGCTGTTTGGGCCTTGGGCCATGGATTTGCCCGTCATTGTACCAGTCGTTGTCGGTTTGGCCTTTGGTGCCTTTATAGGTGCCATCAACGGCACGTTTATCGCCTACATGCGCATTCCGCCGTTTATCGCGACTTTGGGAATGTTTTTGATCTGCCGTGGCATCGCGCTGTGGTGGTCCGGCGGCAACCCGATTTCCTTCCCAACGGATGGTTTCAAATGGATCGGCTCTGGCATGATGCCCGTGGTCTGGTTCTTGTCGCTTGCGGTCGTGTTCCACGTGATCATGCGCTACACTGTTTATGGCAAACACACCTACGCAATCGGCTCCAACGAAGAAGCCGCGCGGATGTCTGGCATCAATGTGAAGCGCCACAAGGTGACGGTCTACGTGATTGCCTCGATGCTGGCTGCTTTCGCGGGTGTCGTCCTTGCGGCCAAAAGTGAAACCGCGCAGGCTGGCATGGGCGAGTTCTACGAGCTGTTTGCGATTGCCATGGCCGTGATCGGCGGCATTAGTTTGCAAGGTGGACGCGGTTCCATCATCGGCACCGTGCTGGGCGCGATGGTTTTGGGGGTTATTCGCTCTGGTTTCACCTACATCAAGCTGGACGGTTCTTATCAGCTAATGGCCATGGGCAGCATCATCATTGCCGCTATTCTGTTCGACCAATACAGACAACGAAATCGGGCTTAGGAGACAATACCATGAGCGATATTATTCTAAAGACCGAAAACCTGACCAAGCACTACGGCGGCGTACATGCGCTGGTTGATGCCAACTTCGAGATGAAGAAGGGCGAACACGTTGCCATCATGGGCGATAACGGTGCGGGTAAATCGACGTTCGTGCGCCAGATCACAGGGGTTGAGCAACGCACCAGCGGCAAGGTTTGGCTCTATGGCGACGAGGTGAACTTTGCCGGACCGCTTGATGCGCGTGAAGCTGGCATTGAAACCGTGTTCCAAACGCTTGCGCTGGCGGATGATCTGGACGTGCCGGACAATTTGTTCTTGGGCCGTGAGAAGACAAAGTTCGATTGGCTGGGCCCGTTTCGCTTCTTGGATTACAAAGCGATGCGGCAGGCCACGATGGAAGGTCTAGAGCGCACGGGCGTCAAGATCCCCAACATTCGCAACACAATCCAGAACATGTCCGGCGGTCAACGCCAATGTGTGGCCATCGCGCGCACTGCGACATTCGCGAGCAGGCTGACCATCATGGACGAGCCGACAGCGGCGCTGGGTGTGCAGGAAACCGCGCAGGTGGAAAACATCATTCGCACGCTGAAAAAGGCGGGCGAGCCGTTGATTTTGGTCAGCCACAACATGCGTCAGGTGTTTGATTTGGTCGACCGTATTGTCGTGTTTCGTCGTGGTCGGATCTGCGCAAATCTCGACATCAAAAACGGCGATCATACGGGCGAAGATGTGGTGTCCTATATCACGGGCGCGAAGACAGGTGCGGAGTTCGAAGACGCGCTGTGAGCAAATTTCTGGACCTTGAAAACCCGTTTTATGCGCCTTTGTGGATCCGCATTTTAGTGACGTCTGTGTTGATTTTGTGGGGCTTCTTTGAGGTCTCTCAAGGGGCCTATGCATGGGCAGTCATTTTTATCGGGCTGGGTCTGATCTGCGGTTGGCGCTTTGCGACGATCGACTATAGTGCCAAAGGCGACGACTAGGGCGATGGCGGTCACCCTCAAAGATGTGGCCGAATTGGCGGAGGTGTCGCGCTCTGCGGTGTCGCGCACCTTTACCAAAGGCGCATCTGTATCGGAGAAGACCCGGCAAAAGGTGATGAAAGCCGCCGATCAGTTAGGCTATAGCCCCAACGCGCTGGCGTCGTCGCTGACAACGGGGCGCACGAAGATGATTGGGCTGATCTCGAACAACTTTCACAACCCTGTTTTCCTTGAAGTTTTTGATAGGTTCACGCGCGGTTTGCACGAGCGCGATTTGCGTCCATTGTTGGTTAATTTAACGGATGAGACCGATCCAGAGGCGTCTATCCGCATGTTGCGGCAGTACTCTGTTGATGGCGTGATTGTCGCGTCTTCAACATTGCCGCCAGCGTTTGCCAAGTCGTTTCGCGACGCGGGAATTCCTGTTGTGCATTCGTTCGGGCGCCACACAGAGAGCCCTGATGTGGATGTGCTGGGGATCGACAATATCGAAGCGGGGCGCATGGCCGCGCGTACGCTTATAGAGCATGGCTATACGGATGTCGGCTTCTTGGGCGGGCCGCCAGAGGCAACCTCGACCCTTGATCGCGAGAAGGGGTTTTTGCTGGAGTGCGCGGCGCACAAAGGCGTGTCAGCGCGTGTGAGTTTCGCGGATGCCTATTCGTTTGAAGCGGGGCGGGCAGAGATGTTAGCGCTGTTGAATACACCGCTTGCAGAGGCGTATTTCTGCGGAGATGATGTGCTTTCTATCGGAGCGATCTCGGCGTTGGAAACCGCTGGGCTGCGTGTGCCTGAGGATGTGGGTATCATCGGATTGAACGACATTGATATGGCAAAGTGGGAGAACATTAATCTCACCACAATTCACAATCCGTTCTCAAAGATTATTGCAGCGTCGATTGAGCAGGTGACGGCCTTGGTCGAGGATCAGAGCATCACGCCGAAAGCGCATTTGTTCGAGTGTTCTGTGATTGAGCGTGGAACGTTGAAAGCGCGCTAGGTTTCCCCAGCGCGCCGTGTTTTATTGAAACATCGGTGGGCGGGCATCGAGCCAAGCGCCATCCTGTTTGCCGCTTTCAGCCACAGCCACAACCGCAGCCATAGAACGCAGGCCATCCTCTGCACGCGGATAAAGGTTGGCGGCGGGGTCCATTTCGCGACCCTCTTTGCGCGCGCTGATTGCCTCGGCGAGATCCTTGTAGATGTTCGCAAACGCGAGCGGCATGCCTTCGGCGTGACCGATGGTGACGCGGGTTGTGCGATCGGCCTCGGGGGATAGGTTGGCTTCCCCGCGCTCGATTACTTGTAAGCGACCACCAAGCGGCATGTAATACAGTTGGTTGGGCTGCTCTTGCGACCAGCGCAGACCACCCGTTTCACCGAAGACTTGAATGCCAAGGCCATGCTGACGCCCAATAGCGATGGAGGACGTCCAGAGGCGCCCAACAGTGCCGCCATCCATGCGGAAATTGACCATTGCGTCGTCTTCAAGCACGCGCATTTCAAGGCAGGACACAGTGTCGGCGGAAAGTTTGGTGACTTCCTGACCCGTCACGAAGGATGCCATATGCATCGCGTGAATACCGCAATCCGCGAACTGTGCGGAGACACCCGCCTGCGCCGGATCATAACGCCAGCGCACGCGCGGGTTATCCGCATCAGCCGCGTCTGCGTGATGGCCGTGGGCGAATTCGGCATTCACCAAGCGCACTTTGCCAATGTCACCGCGCGCGATCATCGCTTTCATGTGACGCACGAGGGAATAGCCTGTGTAGCCGTAGTTCACCGCGCAGATTTTGCCGGATTTCTCGGCCACGCGCACGATCTCTTCGCCCTCAGCGACGGTCATCGTCATCGGCTTTTCGCACAGCACATGGAAACCCGCCTCTAGAAAGGCTTTGGTGATCTCGAAATGCGTAGAGTTGGGTGTGGCGACAGTGACCAGATCGATGCGGTCCTCACGTGCGGATTCGCCTGCGAGCATGTCCTGCCAAGAACCATAAGCGCGGTTCCCTAGGCCGAGGCGTTGACCGTACTCAATGCCCTCAGCGGCGCGGTGATCTAATGCGCCTGCGGTGAACTCAAAAAGCCCATCAAGGCCAGACCCTAAGCGGTGTGCTGGACCGATTTGGCTACCTTCGCCGCCGCCGATCATGCCCCATTTTAGTTTTGTCATTTATGCGCCCTCAAAGCCGATGGATTGCAGATATGTGCGGTTCAGTTTTGCGTCATCTATGGGCGATGTATCACCCTCAGGATCACAATCTTGCTCGACTGTGCACCAGCCCTCGAAACCGTTGTCGAGCAGGACCTGACGCACGGCTGTGAAGTCTACGTCGCCGTCGCCCAAGTTGCAGAAAATGCCATCGCCGCAAGCGGTGTAGAAATCGGTGCGGTTAGCAACGACCTTTGCTTTCACCTTAGGATCAATGTCTTTGAAGTGCATGTAACTGATGCGGTCGATGTGTTTTTTCATGAACGCAACTGGATCAAAACCCGCGTAGGAGTGGTGACCTGTATCAAAGCAAATTTTAAGGATGCTTTCATCAATCTCGTTTAGAAGACGCTCAAGTTCAGGCTCGAAATCCATAAAGCCAGCGGCGTGGGCATGAATGCCAACGGTCAGGCCATATTCCTCTGCACCCATCTTGGCGATGGTGGCGATACGCTCGCGGTAGGCGGTCCATTCGGCCTTGTCCATTTGCTCTGCCTCATCTGCACGGCCAGCCGTTGGAGCGCGGCGCGGCGAGATAGAATCGATCAGAACCAGATGCTGTGCACCATGCGCTTTGAGCGCTTTGCAGGTCCGCACGGAGCCGTCCATCACATCATCCCACGCGTCCACGTCATGGAAAGAGCGGAAAACAACACCGCCAACAAGCTCTTGATTAAACTCTTCAAGCGCCTCGGAAAGGACCGCAGGGTCTTCGGGCATAAAGCCAACGGGGCCAAGTTCGATACCTGTGAAACCCGCTTCCGCGTTCTCTTGCAGCACTTTGCGCCAGCTTGGATTGCGCGGATCATCCGCAAATTCGACGCCCCATGAGCAAGGTGCATTTCCGATTTTGATCATGTCTTTCAGTCCTCTAGTAATCAGCGACATTGACCCAAGCGCGTTTCTCGCTTGAATCAATGGCTGCTTTGACGATGCGGTTCACTTCCATGCCTTCAGCGAAAGTGGGCCAGATGTTTTGCTTGGTTTCGATGGCGGTCAGGAAATCTTTCGCCTCGATAATGATTTGATCCTGGTAGCCTGTGCCATGACCGGGGCCTTGGCAAAAGGGCAAATAATCGGGGTGCTCGGGTCCGGTTAAAATTTTGCGGAAACCCTGATTGGCGGCGTCGCCCTCGCGCACATAAATGTGTAGTGCGTTTTGGTCTTCGCCGTCGAAACGGATCATGCCTTTGGAGCCGTGAATTTCGTAGGCGTAGCCCATTTTGCGACCTGTCGCGATTCGGCTTGCGTGGATGTGACCGCTGACGCCGCTCTCGAATTCCATCATGAATTGCGCTTGGTCGTCGTTCGTTACAGTTTCGCCGCCGCGCGTTGCGTGGACTGTTTGCACCACAGCACTCAAGGATTTGACAGGTCCCATCATCGCATGGGCGCAGTTTATGATATGCGGGGACAGATCGCCCATGCAGCCGTTTGCCATGCCTGTGGTGCGCCAAGTGGCGGGGGCGTCTGGGTCGGCGAGGAAATCTTCGGTCATTTCAGCGCGGAAATAGGTGACGTTACCGATTGCGTTATCTGCGAGCAACTTGCGCGCATATTGCGAAGCTGGGGTGCGAATATAGTTAAAACCCACCATGTTTATCGCGCCTGCAGCGTCGGCAGCGGCGAGCATAGCGCGACTGTCTTCAAGCGTTTCGCCAAGTGGTTTTTCGCAAAACACAGGCTTGCCAAGAGCAAAGGCCGCCTCTGCAATCGCGCGGTGGGTGGATTGCGGAGAGGCGATGATGACCGCGTCGACGTCTGGGTCATTGACCAAGACGCTCCAATCCGTGGTGCAGCGGTTGAAGCCGAACTTTGTTTTGTAGCGTTCGGCAGATGTATCCGAGGTCGCACAGACCATTTCCAAAACAGGGCGCAGGTTGGTTTCAAAGATGGTTCCAACACTGGCATATGCGGCCGCATGCGCCTTTCCCATATAGCCGCCACCTACGATTCCAATTTTGATTTGCGTCATTGCGCCGACCCTTCCCAAAAACAGTTTGCAACCGGTTGCAAAATGGGTATCCTTGTTTATATCGGCTGGTCAATAGGATTGTTGAGCAGGCGGTCACTTAGCCATCTGGGAGGGCGCCATGGGGCGAGCGGACGAGACCATCACATTGACGACGGCACAGGCGATTATTCGCTATTTAGCTGCGCAATATATAGAGATTGATGGGGTGAGAACCCGTGTATGCGGCGGTGGTTTTGGCATTTTCGGACATGGCAATGTGACCTGTCTGGGCGAGGCGCTGTACGATCATAAAGATGTGCTGCCGCTCTATCGTGGACAGAACGAACAAGGCATGGGATTCGCAGCCGCTGGTTATGCCAAGGCGCATTTGCGTCGACGGTTCATGTTCTGCACCGCAAGCGCTGGACCCGGTACGGCGAACTTGCTGACGAGCGCGGCTTTGGCCCATGCGAACCGTTTGCCGATGTTGATGCTATGTGGCGATGCGTTTTTGACGCGTCTGCCTGATCCGGTGTTGCAGCAGCTTGAGCACTTCGGGAACCCGACGTTTGGTGTGAACGATGCGTTTAAAGCCGTGTCGCGCTTTTGGGATCGCATCACGCATCCTGCGCAGATCATTCAGTCCTTGCCCGCGGCATTGGCTACGATGTTAGACCCTGCGGATTGTGGGCCTGCGTTCATCGGTTTGCCGCAAGATGTGCAGGGTTGGAGCTATGACTATCCTGTGTCATTCTTTGATGAAAAAGTGCACCGTATTCGTCGCCAAGCTGCGGATGCTGACGAGATCGCAGAGGCCGCAGCGTTGTTGAAAACGGCCAAGCGCCCGATGATTATCGCCGGTGGGGGTGTGCAGTATTCCGATGCAGTAGCGGAGCTGACGTCCTTTGCCGAAGCGCATAATATTCCTGTGGTCGAGACCATCGCAGGCCGTGCGAATATGGTGAATGACCATGCGCTGAACATTGGCCCGATAGGTGTGACTGGATCGGATTGTGCGAATACGATTGCTGAGGAGGCGGATGTTATTCTGGCTGTTGGCACGCGTTTGCAGGATTTCACAACGGGCTCTTGGACCGCATTTGCCAAAGATGCGCGCATCATTGGGTTGAATGTGGGACGTCATGATGCAGCGAAACATATGTCAATGACGGTTGTGGGCGATGCCAAGCCGGCGCTTGTTGAATTGGGCGCGGCGGCGAGTGGATATTCTGCGCCAAGCGACTGGACCAAGCGCTCGCAGAGCGAGCGTGTTAAATGGAATGACTACGTTGCCGAGAATACGCGCGTCGGAAATGGCCCTGCCTCATATGCACAAGCGATTGGTGTTGTGAATGATCTTTGCGATCCGCGCGACCGCGTTGTTGCGGCGGCGGGTGGCTTGCCTGCGGAAGTGACGGCTAACTGGAAAACCCTCGATATTGGCACCGTTGATGTGGAATTCGGTTTTTCCTGCATGGGCTATGAGATCGCGGGCGGCTGGGGCGCGCGCATTGCGCAAGCGCAGATCGAGCCAGATCGCGATACGATCGTGTTCACGGGTGATGGCTCTTACATGCTGATGAATTCAGACATCTATTCGTCCGTTTTGACGGATAAAAAGCTGATCATTTTGGTGCTCGATAACGGTGGTTTTGCGGTGATCAACAAGTTGCAAAACAACACGGGCAACGAGAGCTTCAACAACCTGATCGCAGATACTCCGACCGCGACGCGGCAAGTGAGTGTTGATTTTGAAGCGCATGCCCGCGCGATGGGGGCAGAGGCGGAGACGGTTGAGATGTCTGGCCTTGGCGAAGCGTTTAAACGTGCGAAGGCAAGCGACAAGACATATGTGATCTGCGCGAAAGTTGATCCTTATGACGGCTGGACGACCGAGGGCCACACGTGGTGGGAAGTCGGTACGCCGCATATAACCGAGAACGCCAAGGTGCGTGACGCGCATGTGGATCAAGAATCCACGCGCGCACGTCAACGTAAAGGCGTGTGAACATGGGGCTGATTGAAGGCATAAAAGCCAATAATTTTGTGGTGATTGGTCGCGTCGGAATGGACCTCTATCCAGATCCGCCGGGGGTTGCGATCGAAGACGCTCAGATGCTCGAAGTTGGCATGGGCGGTTCTTCTGCGAATATTGCAGCGGGGATTTGCAAGCTTGGCGGTAAGTCTGCGCTGGTGACGCGCGTGTCGGATGATGCGGTAGGGCGTTACTGTGTGCAGCAGCTTAAGAATTACGGCGTGAACGCGGATCATGTGACGCCTGTGGCAGGGGAATTTCGTAACTCCACCGCGATCTATGAGAGCCGCGTCGAGGATCACCAATCAGTCATTTATCGTAACGGGGCGGCGGATTTCCAGATGGATATCGCAGACGTCGAAGCCGTGGATTACGCAAAATACGGCGCGCTCATCACCGCTGGCACTGTGTTCGCCGCCGAGCCATCGCGCGCAGCGACGTTCCACGCATTTGCACTGGCGAAAAAGGCGGGTGTTCCGATTATTTTCGACGTGGATTATCGCCCTTATTCTTGGCCCTCTACGCAGGTGGCATCGGACGTGTTAAGCCGCGCGGCGGCAGAGTGTGACATGATAGTGGGCAATGATGAAGAGTTCGGATTTATGGCCGGGTCCATCGATAAAGGGCTCGCGAAAGCGCGTGAATTGTCCGAGACCAGCGCGGCAATCGTCGTCTATAAAATGGGACCAGAGGGCGCGATCACTTTTGCCGACGGCGCGGAAATTCGCACTGGAATCTACCCCGTTGAGGCGTTGAAACCAACTGGGGCTGGCGACAGCTTTATGGCTGGTTTCGTCACCTCCATCGCGGATGGACATGATCTGAAAACTGCCATTTTACGCGGATCTGCTTGCGCGTCCGTTACAGTCTCCAAGGCGGGTTGCGCTCCTGCGATGGCTGATACACAAACTCTTGAAACTTTCTTGGCCGAGCATTCCGGCCCAACCGCTGCTTAAAGGAATACGCCCATGCATATCGCGCCATTTGACAACCAGAATAAGCCCATTGTAGATGCGGATGACCCCACGGTGCCGCTGAATTATTTCAACATTGTGAAGCTGAAAAAGGGCGAGGCATTCGAGTATTCCGTGCCGCGTTATGAGACCTGCATCGTGCCTGCGACAGGCTCTGTTGATGTGAATGTCGAAGGCTTCAAAGCGGACGAT
Source organism: Planktotalea frisia (assembly GCF_001890925.1). Classification (GTDB taxonomy): domain Bacteria; phylum Pseudomonadota; class Alphaproteobacteria; order Rhodobacterales; family Rhodobacteraceae; genus Planktotalea; species Planktotalea frisia. The sequence goes on along the minus strand of NZ_MLCB01000169.1, from coordinate 9,211 downwards.
CTTGGCGGTCGCGTTGAGGACGTTTGGGGCGGTGAGCCTGAGGGCGTTTATGTGCCGACGGCTGCTAAAGCAGAGATAGTATGTACGTCGGATGAGGCGGAAATCTTCGTGGCGGGGGCTTTGTATGACAAGGTTTTAGACGCGTTTGCTGTGCGCTCGGACGAGCTCGATCTGGTACAATACGGATCGGACGACACGAAAACACATCGTAAAATCAAGCACATCCTAGGAACCAAGTATCACGACAAGGTGGGTCGTCTGTTGGTGTCTGAGCTGTTTACTGTGGGCGAGGGCGGCTGGTCTGGTTTTCCATCCCACAAGCATGACACCGACCGTATGCCGCAAGAGACGCGCCATGACGAGACGTATAACTTCCGGTTCAAACCGAACCACGGTTCTGGCGTGCAGATGCTGCAGCGTGAAGATGGCAAGGCGGGGGATGCCTATCACATCGTTGATGGCTCTACGATTTGTATCGACAATGGCTATCACCCTTGCGCGGTTTTGCCGGGCTATCAGATGTATTATTTCACCATTCTGGGTGGTCTTTCGCAGCGCTCATTGGTGCAGTATTTCCAGCCATCGCACGCCTATCAGATTGAAACGATTCCGGGGATCAAAGACATGATCGCTAAGTTCAAATGACATTGGCGACACTTGCGCAAGTCCTGCAACCCGCGCTCAAAGGTGGCTATGCTGTCGGCGGGTTGGTGACGCTGGGCTGGGAAGATATGCGCGCCTTTGTGGCGGCTGCTGAAGCAGAGAACTGTGCTGTGATCTTGCAAGCTGGACCCGGGTGCCGTGCCCATACGCCTTTGCCTGTTTTGGGCAAGATGTTCAGGCACTTAGCCGAAGGTGCGAGCGTGCCAGTCGTGGCTCATCTCGATCACGGGTACACCTATGATGAGTGCTCGGAGGCGCTTGATAGCGGGTTCACATCACTGATGTTTGACGGATCGCGCACGGCGTTGAAGCAGAACATTGCGGACACTTTGAAGATTGCTGAAATGGCGCACAGCGCGGGGATTTCTTGCGAGGGCGAGATTGGCTTTGTCGGCTATTCTAATGGTGAGCAATCCGCAGGGACCGACCCAGAAGAAGCGGCAATTTTCGCGCGCGAGACGGGCGTTGACGGGATGGCGATTTCGGTAGGCAATGTGCATTTGCAAGAGAACAAAGAAGGTGGTTTGGATGAGGCACGTATCGCGGCGATCCAGGCTTTGACAGATGTGCCATTGGTTATTCATGGCGGCTCTGGCGTACCAGTGGAGCAGCGCGCGCGGCTCGCGAAGAGCACGAATATTTGTAAATACAATATCGGCACAGAGCTGCGGATGGCGTTTGGCGCAGCGATGCGCGCAGCAGTGAATTCTGATCCTGATCGCTTTGACCGTGTCACAATTTTGAAAGACACGCATGATCCGATGGTTACTGCGGCGCGCCGTGTTTTGCAGGCTTTGAAAGGGTAAGATATGCTTAACATCGGAATATTAGGTGCAGGGCGCATCGGCCAAGTTCACGGCAAAACGCTCGCACAGATGACCACTGCGCGCGCGGCGGCTGTATCGGATTTCTTGCCTGACGCAGCGAAAGCCCTCGCAGACAAGCTTGGCGCGAAAGCGATGAGCACGGAAGAGATTATCGCAGATAAAAGCATCGACGCGGTGATCATTGGAACGCCAACAACGACGCATTACGACATTATCCATGAAGCGGCCGCAGCGGGCAAAGCGATCTTTTGCGAAAAGCCAGTGGACTTGTCCACGGATCGCATTCGCGAATGCCTTGCGGTGGTTGAAAAGGCCGGTGTGCCCTTTATGACCGCGTTTAACCGACGCTTTGATCCAAACTTTGCGCACTTGCAAAAACAAATCGCAGATCAGGTGATCGGCAATGTTGAAATCGTGACGATCCTGTCGCGCGATCCGGCACCACCCCCCATTGGCTATATCAAAACGTCGGGCGGGATTTTCCGCGATATGATGATCCATGACCTTGATATGGCACGATTCTTATTGGGTGAGGAGCCTGTTGAATTGACGGCGGCTGGTTCGTGTTTGGTTGATCCAGAAATTGGCGAGGCGGGGGATTTTGATACGGCTATCGTCAATCTCAAGACAGCCAGTGGCAAGCTTTGCCAGATCAGCAACTCACGCCGTGCGACTTATGGGTATGACCAGCGCATCGAAGTGCACGGGTCTTTGGGGATGCTGCGTGCGGACAATATGTTGGAGAATACAGTCGAATTATCCAACGGTCTGGGCTTTCGCGTAGCGCCGACACAGCCATTTTTCCTTGAGCGTTATGCAGCCGCATATCGCGCGGAGATGGGGCACTTCGTGGATTGCTTGAACGCGGGTGTTGCAATCACGCCAACGGGCGAAGATGGTTTGAAAGCGCAGGTTTTAGCGGATGCGGCGGATAAATCTGCGCGTGACGGGCAGGCGGTTAAGCTGTCGTAAATATAGCTAAATTGGAGGCTGCATGCACATTGTCGTCGTAGGGGCTGGGATTGTTGGCGTGTCATGCGCCCTTTGGCTGCAACGCAGTGGGCACGAGGTCACTTTGGTAGATCGTGCTGGGCCTGCCAGTGGGACCAGCCATGGCAACGCAGGCGTTCTGGCGGCAGGTGCGGTGATCCCTGTGACGACGCCCGGTTTGTTGGCGCGTGCGCCGCGAATGCTGTTTAGCAAAGACGCGCCTTTGTTCTTGAAATGGGGCTATCTGCCCAAGCTTCTCCCGTTTTTGCGGCGTTACATGTCGTACGCAAATGATGCCCATGTGGATCGTTATGGTGCGGCCATGTCGATGCTTTTGCATGATACTGTTGCGCAGCACCGCGCTTTGGCAGACGGGACGGATGCGGCGCGGTTTATCAGCGATGAAGATTATTGTTTTGGTTATGCCACGCGCGCTGATTTTGAAGCCGACGCCTACGGTTGGGAGAAGCGTCGCAAAGCGGGCTATGCGTTTGAAGTGGTTGAGGGGAAAGAGTACCGCGCCGCGGACCCGAGCTATGGTCCTGCGTTTGAGGTGGTTGTGCGTTGCAAGAACCATGGGCGTATTTCTGATCCGGGTGGCTATGTCACTGCACTCGCAGGGCATTTCGTCGATCAAGGCGGCGTGTTTGATATTCGTGCGGTCGAGGACATTACGTTAGAGAATAGTGAAATAGCAGCTTTGCAGACCAGCAAAGGCGAGATGCGCGCGGACAAGTTTGTTTTTGCGATGGGCCCTTGGTCGAAAAAAATTGCGCATAAGTTAGGTGTGAAAGTCCCGTTCGAGAGCGAGCGCGGCTATCATATCGAATTCATGAATCCGTCCGTGATGCCGAAGAACCCGATGATGGTGGCAAGCGGCAAGTTTGTTTTGACACCCATGGAAGGCCGTTTGCGCGCGGCGGGAGTGATCGAGTTTGGCGGGCTCGAGAATGGTCCAAGCCGTGGTCCGTTCGACTTGCTGAAGCGACAAGTAAAACAAGTTTTGCCGGATCTTGAGTATGATGAAGCGGTTGAATGGATGGGGCATCGCCCTGCGCCTGCGGACAGTCTGCCCTTGATCGGAGCAAATGACGTAAATGGAAAAAGCTATAATGCTTTCGGGCATCAACACGTTGGCTTGACAGGTGGTCCCAAAACGGGTCGGATCATCGCAGATATCATCAATGGTAAAAAGCCAAACGTAGATTTGGCCCCCTTTGATCCTATGAAATACAAGTCGCGCTAAAGCGTTAACCGTCTGGGAGGACACTATGAAAACTTTGACAAAACTAGGAAACGCAGCGGTCGTTGCTTCCTTTGCAGCAGGTGCGGCATTTGCCGACGGGCACGCGCAAAAGTGGGACATGCCAATGGCTTACGCGGCCACGAACTTCCACTCCGAACATGGCGTGATCTTTGCTGACAAGGTGCGCGAGCACACAGGCGGCGCGATCGATATCACGGTCCATGCGGGCGGTTCATTGTTTGGCGGTGGTGACATCAAGCGTGCTATTCAAACGGGCCAAGTGCCAATCGGTGAGCGTTTCATGTCCGCACACGCGAACGAGGCACCGCTTCTCGGATGGGACAATCTACCGTTTATCGCGACCACATATGAAGACAACGCCAAGCTTTGGGCGGCTGCGAAAGACACGGTTAACGCACAACTCGCGGACCTGAATCTCGTGGCGCTTTATACATGCCCATGGCCGGGTCAGGGTTTCTACTTTAACAAAGAAGTGGCGTCCTCAGCAGATACGCAAGGCATCAAGTTCCGCTCATATAACTCTGCGACAGCGACATTTGCGGAAGAATTGGGCATGATCCCTGTGCAGATCGAAGCGGCGGAATTGAGCCAAGCTTTGGCGACGGGCGTTGCGTCCGCGTTCATTTCGTCCGGCTCAACAGGGTATGATCGCAAGGTTTGGGAGCACCTGAGCCACTATTATAAGGTAAACGCATGGCTGCCGCGCAACTACGTGATGGTGAACACGCAAGTGTGGGAAGGTCTTGACGCTGAAGTTCAAGCAGGTGTTCAAAAAGCCGCTGATGAGACCGCGGCGGCCTGTGCTGCAAAGTCAGCAGAGCTTGCGAATTTCTACTTTGATGAGCTGGCCAAGAACGGCATGAGCGTTGAAGATGCGGGTCCTGAGTTCCTTGCGGAGCTTGAAAAAATCGGCGCGAAAATGACGGCTGAGTGGCTGGAGACTGCAGGTGCCGACGGCAAAGCAATCCTTGATGCTTATAACGCGAACTAAACGAACTAGGGCCAGCCTTTTTGAAAAAGGCTGGCCAATTTTTTCCAAAAAATTGAGACGTCCCCATGCGCGATTGGTCGCCTGTGATGGGTCTGCCCCTTTGGGTTTGGCTCTTTGTTCTGCCTAGTGTTCTCGCTGCGATCTGTTTTGTCGCAGGCCCGCGGATTGAGCGTGTGATGCGCCCGATCTGGCGCATTTTGGACGGCGTCTATTTCGCGTCTGGCATGATCGCTGCGTTTTTCATGGTTATGATCCTGAGCTTGATTGTGGCACAAATGGTGGCGCGCTGGACGGGTTATGCGTTGCCCGGGACGACTGAATTTGCGGGCTACGCAATGGCTGCCACATCGTTCTTTGCGCTTTGTCATGCAATGATGCGGGGGGCACATATTCGTGTTTCAATCATCCTTAATTCTACGGCATTCTTGAAAAAATGGCTCGATATCTTCGCGGTTTTCGGAGCGGCTGTGATCGCCACTTATTTTGCCCGTTTTGCTGTTAAAGCGAACTTCTTTTCCGAGATGCTCAATGATCGCACACAGGGTCAAGATCAAATTCCCGAATGGTTGGTGAAACTGTTCCAACTTGATTTTTCAGGCGCATTCGCGGGTAGCGCAGAGCTCGTTTACACGCCCGTTTGGATCCCACAACTTGCGATGTCTATCGGGACGATCCTTTTGGCGATTGCGCTTTGGGACACGCTCACCCGTCTGCTCGTGACAGGCACCAACCCCATTGTGTCGGAGAGCGTCGAATGACCGAAGCTTATGCAACCATCGTTTTTCTCTTCGTTCTGTTTACCCTTTTAGGATCATCAATCTGGATCGGTCTGGCGCTGATGGGCGTGGCTTGGGTCGGAATGGAGATGTTCACTACCCGTCCAGCGGGCGATGCAATGATCACGACGATTTGGACCGGGGCGAGTTCGTGGACATTGACCGCTTTGCCGCTGTTCATCTGGATGGGCGAAATTCTGTATCGAACCCGGTTATCGCAAGACATGTTTCGCGGATTGGCCCCATGGATGCGTTGGTTGCCCGGAGGATTGCTGCACACGAATATCGCGGGATGCACGATTTTTGCAGCTGTGTCCGGCTCTTCGGCAGCGACGCTCACCACGGTTGGCAAAATGTCGATCCCAGAGCTGCGCAAGCGCGGTTATCCTGAATATATGATCATTGGTACATTGGCAGGGGCCGCCACGCTTGGCTTGATGATCCCACCGTCTTTGACGTTGATTGTTTATGGCGTGTCGATAAACGAGAGCATTATCAAGCTGTTCATGGCAGGCATCATTCCGGGTCTCGTGCTCGCGAGCCTGTTTATGACCTACATTATGGCGTGGCATTTCATTCGTCCTGATCAACGTCCGCCGCCCGAACCCAAAATGAGCTTTGGTGAAATGCTCGCAGAAAGCCGGTTCTTGATCCCGGTCTTGTTGTTGGTGTTTTCGGTCATCGGCTCCATGTATTTCGGCTGGGCCACCGCGACAGAAGCAGCTGCGGTGGGTGTTCTCGGTTCGCTTACATTGGCGATTTTCCAGCGCTCTTTGACGGCCTCTGCGTTCTTTGAAAGCCTCATGGGCGCGACGCGGACCTCCGCGATGATTGCTTTGATTTTGATGGGGGCAGCGTTCCTGTCGCTTTCGATGGGCTTTACCGGATTGCCGCGCGCGTTGGCTGCTTGGATCGATGAAATGCAGCTCTCACCGATCACGTTGATCGCAGCTCTTACGGTTTTCTACATCATTCTCGGCATGTTCTTGGACGGGATTTCGTCGGTTGTGTTAACCATGGCCATTGTAGAACCGATGATCCGTCAAGCAGGGATCGATGTGATCTGGTTCGGTATCTTCATTGTGGTTGTCGTGGAAATGGCGCAAGTGACGCCGCCGATTGGCTTTAATCTGTTTGTGTTGCAAGGCATGACGCGGCACGAGATCGGCTACATTTCAAAAACGGCGATACCGATGGTCGGATTGATGCTTTTGATGGTGGTGATTTTGGTCGCGTTTCCTGAATTGGCGACATGGCTGCCAAATAATCTCAGGCAATAGATGGCAGCGTCTCTTACGATCTTACAACTTGATACGAAGTTCGCACGCGTGCCAGGCGATGTGGGGTGTATCGAGACGTATATCGAAGAGGTCGAGATCCTTCGCATTAATGGTGCCACCGTAGACGCGATTGTCAGTGACCGGCCGGAAATTATAGATATTACGCCGTTCGAGAACGCCTTGATAGATGCGCAAGGGAAGGTGGTCGTGACCTCTTGCGGGTTTCTATCGTATTGGCAGGAACATTTGCAGGCGTTGAGCCAGAAACAGCTTGTCAGCTCCTCATTGATCGCTTTGGAACGTTTGAGTCTGCGCTACACGCCTGAGCAGGTAATGATCGTAACATTTGACAAAGCATCCCTAACGCCAGCGCATCTTGGCGCGTATGGCGCGTATGGCGCGTATGACGCGTATTGGGATGCGGTTGTGGGCCTGCCGCAAGATTTGCATTTGCGTGATGTGATTTCGCACAATCGCACGTCGCTGGATGTTGAAAAGGCGGGGCGCGAACTAGCTGAATTTGTTCAGCAAAACTTGCGAGAAACTCACAAGCATATCTTGCTGGAGTGCACAAATTTGCCGCCCTACAAGTCGCGTTTACGCGAGGTTTGTGATTTGCCAATCACTGATATTCTCACTGAGATCGATGCGCGCGCAAAGGGTGTGGTACGACCTGAGTTCCTCTAGTTCGGCGTTTGGCGGGGGTGAGCATTGTAAACGTCTTGCTTTAACGTCCAAATTTGCCCACGCTAACAAGAATTAGACGCGCCATTCAAGTGTGCTGCTATAGCTGGAGGTTTCAGATCGTGATCAATACCAACAAGATTAAAGCGTTTTTGACATGCGCAGCTGTGCTGTGTTTGAGCGCGCAAACTACAACAGCGCAGTCAAGTGATGAAACAGCGGCGTTGGATCCGATCTTGTTCGCAGGAACGGTTGTCGCGCGCGACATCACAGGGATTTCGTTTGAAACCAACGGTTGTATCGTGGCGGTGTCCGAAACTGCGCGCCGAACCGGGAACGCGCAAGCCGGGCAAGTTCTTGTCGAGTTGGATTCCCAAGCCGCTGAACTTGCTTATGAAACCGCAAACGCGCGGGTTGCGGATTTGGAGGCGGCGGTATCAGAACGTCAGCTTGCCATTGATGCAGCTGAAGCCAGTGTGAACCGTCGAACCCAAGAGCAGGCCTTGGTCGCCAAAGAATTCGCGCGCACCGAGCAGATATTCCGACGCGGCTTGGTGAATGAGGCCACGATGGAGGGCGTAGAGAGCCGGATGATGAATACCAACTTTGCAACCGATCAGGCACGCGAAGCTTTGGCGAGTGCCATTTCTGCGAAGGCGCGTGCTGAAATCGCTCTGAAAATCGGTAGTCTAGAGCTGCGCGCGCAAACGGATGCGCTTGAAGACCTTACTTTGCGCGCTCCTTTCGACGGCGTTTTGCTCGATTTTGAACCAAATGTGGGCGATTGCGTCACTGCGCGCGCCTCTGCCACACAGATTTACACACCCTCGAAAAAGTCGGTTGAGATGTATGTGCGCGTCAATCAGCTAGTGGGGCAGACACCGTCAGGCGTGACGATTGGCGCTCCGGTCAAGATCAAACGCTTCAATGGCGATGCGTGCAACGGGACGATTAATTGGATCGGAACCCAAGCAGATGTCGAAAATCAGTTCATTAAATCTTCGATAGAGGTTGATGAAACATGTGCTGGCGATTTGTACCTAAATGAAGCGGTGGAAGTGCAAACACTGCCAAATGCCACGTGACGGTGCTTTGTTTCGGGATCAAGACGCCGCTTGCGCATCAGCCGCTGTGCCGTATTGCGGCAAGTCCGCTGCGGTTTTGCCATGGGCCGCCATCAGAGTATCTCTCACATACGCGATATGCGCGGTCTCTTCGATGATTTCCGCAAGGTACTGTGCTGACATCAGGTCCTTACCGACGCCAATGGTGCCTTGATTGGCAAGGACAGCTGCTTTGACCGAAGGGTCAACAAAGACAGGGCTTATATCGACATCTGTTTGAGGGCCCCCTTCTTTGGACAAAGGGATCAGTGGCATGCGGCCAATCTTTTCAATGGTTTGAACCGTCAGGCATGGGATCTCAATGCCGGCACTTGCATAGCCGGTGGCCCAAGGGCTGTGGCAGTGCACAATCGCATTGATGTCATCGCGGATACGGTAAAGGTCTAGGTGAAACCCAAGATCTTTAGACGGTTTATGATCGGATGGCGCGATGGTGCCGTCCAAATTTACAACCTGCAAATTGTCCCGTGTACATTCGTTAAACCCGACACCAGACGGCTTGATCACGATCGCATCCCTGCTGGCCAAACGCACGGACAGGTTACCGCCCGCATTGCCTTAAATAGCTGGCCATAGACGGCGCGCTTGTTCCAATATGCGATACGGGCG
>NZ_MLCB01000168.1 GCF_001890925.1 Planktotalea frisia | reverse complement strand
GTCAGTCCCTCGCCGAAACCTCGCGCACTGGCCCGCATCGAAAAACCTTCATCACAGCAGACCTTAGGCATGTCCGCCGTTTCAACCTATTTTTACATCACATTACGCCCGTTACACGATATCCAGACCTAACCACACCAAGCTTAATCGCCTTTGCGTCGAATGACTCGGCTCTCGTGCTCACTTACTTTTCGGTTAGTGGCCGCATCAATCCTTCTTGCGCAACACTCGCCACGAGTTCGCCAGAATGCGAATAAATTGCACCGCGATTGAACCCGCGCGCGCCGCCTGTCCAAGGGGCGTCAAGATCATACAAATGCCACGCAGAGAAATCGATAGGCGTGTGGAACCACATGGCGTGATCGAGGCTGGCGGTCATCACTTTGCCCTGAAACCACGTCAGCCCATGGGGGCGCAGGGAAGAGCCGAGTAGGTTCATGTCAGACGCATAAGCCAGCAGGCAATGTTGCATTTGCGGCCCCTGCCCTTTGGCGGCTTCCATGCGAAACCAAAGCTGGTTGCTGTCACTGGTTTTCTCTGGCGTGAAGAAGTCGCGCGGGGCGACTTCGCGCAGCTCGATAGGGCGTTTGCGCAAGAAATCAGCGTGGTACTTTTCGGGGATCTGATCGACAACGGTCGCGCGCAGCTCATCACGGTTCGGCCAATCCTCAGGGGCGCCAACATCGGGTTTCGCGTGCTGATACTCCCACCCGCTTTCATCAATATGAAAGGACGCGGACATGTTGAAAATCTGTTTGCCATGCTGGATCGCAACGACGCGGCGGGTGGTGAAACTGCCACCATCACGCGCGCGGTCCACTTGGTAGATCACAGGAATTTTCGGATCACCGGGGCGGATGAAGTACGCATGTAGCGAGTGGCACAAACGATCCGGCACAGTGCGATACGCAGCCATGAGCGCCTGTGCGATCACATGCCCGCCAAAGATGCGCGTTGTCGTCTCGCCGCCCCCGCCAACGCCGCGAAACAGATCGACCTCTAGTTGCTCAATATCCAGGAGGTGCAGCAGTTCATCAGCAGGGGTCATGAGGAAACCTCAGGTTTTGGCCCGTGCGTTTGCGTAGGCGATAAAGGTGTCAAAGCTGTCGGGATTGGCCATGCTATCACGGTTCACCACGCTTTGAGGGTCGCCGCCAAGCAACAGCTTTTTCACAGGAACTTCAAGCTTTTTGCCAGAGAGCGTGCGGGGCACCTCTTTGATCTCAACAATCTCGTTCGGGGTAAATCGCGCAGAGACTTGCGCGCGGATCGCTTGGTTAATCTGCTCTTTCAGCGCATCGTCAAAAGGCACGCCAGCAGCAGGCACAACAAAGAGCGGCATGAAGCTGTCGCGTCCCAAAAACTCAAGATCAATCACGAGTGAATCGAGCACTGTGTCGAGCCCCTCAACCGCTTGATAAATCTCGGCGCTGCCAAGGCGGAGGCCCTTGCGATTGATCGTCGCGTCCGAGCGGCCATAAATCACCGACGCGCCGGTTTCATCAATCGCGATCCAATCGCCGTGACGCCAAACACCCTCGTAATCAGCGAAGTAACTGTCGAACAAACGCGTGCCATCGTCGTCGCCCCAAAAGTAGAGCGGCATAGAGGGCAGTGGCTCTGTGCAGACCAACTCACCCACTTCGCCAATCAGCTCATGTCCGCCCTCATCAAACGCGCGCACAGCATTGCCAAGGGCGCGGCATTGCATCTCTCCCGCGCGCACGGGCATGCCCGGATGTCCGACGACAAAGGCGCCAGCAAGATCAGTGCCACCAGAGATTGGCGCGAGCCATTGATCCGCTTTCACATCGCGGTAAATCCAATCATATGTGTCACCAGAGAGCGGCGACCCTGTCGCGCCGAGCGAGCGCAAAGCGCCCAGATCAACGTCCGCGCGCGGCGTGACGCCTGCTTTCATGCATGTGCTGAAAAACGCAGCCCCTGCCCCGAAATAGCTTAAACGTTCATCCGAGACGAAGCGCCACACAACCCCCATGTCAGGATAGTTCGCGGCGCCGTCAAACAGCGCTACTGTCGCGCCTTGGGCCAGTGCCATCCATTGGCCATTCCACATGATCCAACCCGACGACGTCAGCCAGCAAAAGCGATCCTTGGCAGAGATGTCTTGATGCAGGGATTGTTTGCTGCCCTCAAGTAGAATGCCGCCATGACCGTGTACGATGGGCTTTGGGTTGCCCGTGGTGCCAGAGGAATAGACGATCCAGAGGGGATGCTCGAAAGGAACGTGTGTGGCGGCGTAAGTGGCTTTGTTTTGGGTGATTTGATCCCATGCGATGTGCCCTTCAGGGAGCGGCCCAATCACAGGCAATGTCACAAAGGCAGCGACACTTGGCAAACCTGCATTGATCTCGGCAAGTACCTCGCGGCGATCCACTTGTTTACCCGCATGCATATAGCCGTCTTGCGCGATCAGCACTTTCGGTGCGATTTGCTGGAAGCGATCCAAGATCGCAACATGCCCCATATCAGGCGCGCAAAGTGACCAGACCGCACCGAGACTCGCAGTGGCAAGAAAGGCAACGAGCGCCACTTCTGTATTGGGCAGGATTGCAACGACGCGGTCCCCTTGCTCAACACCCATTTTTCGCAGGTTCATAGCGACACTCGCCACTTGATCCCGCAGCTCTGCCCAAGTCATTTCAGAGCGCCCGAATGTCTCTGATTGCACAATCAAAGCACAGTCATTGGGACGCGCGTCTGCATGTTTCAGGATGTTGTCAGTATAGTTCAGCCGCGCGCCCTTGCCCCATTCCATATCGGGCATTTGACGCTTGACCATCATCTGTTCTGGCGGCGTGTGCGCAGGGATCTCGAAAAAGTCCCAAATAGCGCGCCAAAAGCCGTCTAGGTCATCGATGCTCCAACGCCACATCGCGTTGTAATCCTCAAAATCAAGGCCGCGTGTGTCGCTCACAAACCGCTCGAATAACGCCATTGTGGACGCGTCATAGCGTTCTTTTGTCGGGGTCCAAAGAACCTTGGCGCTCACATCAAGGCTCCGTGCACTAGGGCTTTCATTTGCGCGCGTGAGGGGTAGGAACTGCTTGGCGAGAGTTGCGTGAAAAAGATCGCGGAGAGCTGATGAACCGGATTAATCCAGAAGAAGGTGGAGGCCATGCCACCCCATGAGAAATCCCCCACAGAGCCCGGCACACCTGCGCGCGCAGGATCCAAAATCACCGCGCCACCAATGCCAAATCCCATGCCATGCATGGGTTGTTCCGCAAAACTTGATGGCCCCATCGACGCGATATCGCCGCTCAGATGATTGCGCATCATAAAGTTAATCGTGTGCGGCGACAGCACCCCTTTGCCACCACAGCGCAGCATTTCGGTAAACTTGAGATAATCGTCGATTGTCCCAAGCAGACCGCCACCACCAGAGTGCATTTTGGAGGCTTTGAAGGGGGTCTTTGCCAAACTGTCGGCAAGGTTCAAGGTCTCGGTACTTTTCTGCGCAGAATTGAGATCAAACGAGTTGCCAGATAGCGGCGTGTACATCGATGCAAAGCGATCTTCTGTGCCGTTAGGAATGCTAAACCGCGTCTCATTCATGCCAAGCGGATCAAAGATTTCTTCGATAAAGAAGGCTTCCAGCGACTTGCCTGTGATCACTTCGATCACGCGTCCAATCAGATCAATTCCGACAGAATATTCCCACCGCGTGCCTGGTTTGAAGACCAGCGGAAGTTCGGACAAAGCTGCCGCAACTTGTTCCAAGGTCCGAGAACCGGGCCAGAAATCGAGCCTGTCTTCGCCCATTGCTTGGGGCACCAGTCCGGGGTTGAACGAATAGCTGATACCAGAGGTGTGCGTGAGCAATTGATGCAGTGTTGGCACATCGCAGGGTTCGGTCTGTGTGATGTCCGTTGCCCCCTCACGCAGACACCGTGCATCGGCAAACTCGGGGATAAAATCAGAGAGTGGCGCATCCAGATGCACCAAGCCGCGCTCGACCAAGATCATTATCGCGACAGATGTGATCGGCTTGGTCATCGAGTAGATGCGCGCCACTGTATCGCGGCTCCAAGGGGTGCCATTCTCGACATCGCGCAGACCGCACTCATGATAGAATGCCTCGGCACCGTCTTGGGCAATCAGCGCAGAGCAGCCAGCATATCGGCGTGTGTCCACATAGCTTTGCATCCAGCCTTTGATCCGTGAAAGGCGGGCCTCGTCAAACTGCGCCATCGCTTAAACCTCAAGCCATTCCTTGCGCACATCTTCGCGCTCTTTCAACTCTGCAGGGGTGCCTTCAAACACGACTTGTCCATGGCCCATCACGTAAACGCGGTGTGCAATGTCCATCGCGATCGAGAGCTTTTGTTCCACCAACAGCGTCGAAATTCCGCGCGCGGCGATCTCTTTGAGAACCTCGGCAACCTTCTGAACCATTTGCGGCGAAAGCCCTTCGGTCGGTTCATCGATCATAACGAAATCAGGGTCGCCCATCAGCGTTCTACACATGGTTAACATCTGCTGTTCACCGCCGGAGAGAACAGAGGCTTCCACATCTGCGCGACGATCTAGATTTTCGAACATATCGAACATCATTTGCATCGACCAACGCCCTGCCCCGTCTTTTTGACCGGGCTTCAAACCTAGATTCAGGTTCTGTCGCGTGGTCAAACCGGGAAAAATATCGCGGTTTTCTGGCACATATCCGATGCCCATATTAGCGATTTCGTAGGCCTTGCGCCCAGCGATTTCGGTACCTCGGAACTTGACCGACCCTTTCGGTTCTACTTCGCCCATGATCGCCTTGCAGGTCGTGGAACGCCCCACACCATTGCGCCCGAGCAGAGCGACGATTTCGCCCTCTTGCACGTTCAAGGTAACGCCCTGCAAGATGTGGGATTTACCATAATAGGCGTGCATGTCAGTGACTTCGATCAATGTTCTGCCTCCAAGGCTGCGCCCAGATAGGCTTCTTGCACTTTAGGATCACCGCGCACATCTTCGGGTTTTCCTGTCGCGATAATCTCACCATACACCAGCACGGAAATCTGATCCGCAAGACCAAAGACGACGCCCATGTCATGCTCTACCATGATCAATGTTTTGCCCTCAGTGACCTTCATAATCAGGTCGGTGATATAGTCGGTCTCGGAATGGCTCATGCCCGCAGTTGGCTCATCGAGCATGATCACGTCTGCACCACCAGCGATCGTGATGCCGATTTCTAACGCGCGTTGTTCTGCGTAGCTGAGTGTGCCCGCAGGCAGATTTCGGCGCTCAAGAAGGTTAATTTGATCGAGGATAGCGTCGGCGCCCTCGGTCAATCGTCTGGAATTATTAACCAAGTTCCAGAACGAATATTTATACCCTTGAGACCATAGCAAAGCGCAGCGCACATTTTCGAAAACCGACATCGCAGGGAAAATATTGGTGATCTGGAAAGAGCGCGACAAGCCCATGCGATTGATCTGGTAGGGCTGCAATCCGCGCAGGTCTTGGCCGTGCAATTTCACAGTGCCCGCCGTCGGCATGAAGCGCGCAGTAATCAGGTTGAACAGCGTCGATTTACCCGCGCCATTAGGCCCGATGATCGCGTGACGCTCGGACTTGCCAATGGACAGATCAATGCCGCGAATAATCTCTGCTTTGCCAAAGCTCTTCTTCAAACCCCTGAGTTCTAATGCAGCTGCGCTCATGATGCGTCTCCCGCTGTGTTGGCGCTATCCCACGCCTCTTTCAAGTCAGGCGCATTGCGCTTTGCGATGCTGATCCCGACAAACGCGACCAATCCAGCGATGACCCATGGGAGCAATGTGTGGCTGTCGAACGTCGTCCAAAACAGCGTCATTTCATCATCGCCAATCGAAGCGTGTCGGTAGTGGAACGTCATTTCCACCAGCGCGCAAACGCCCAAGATCCCTATCGCAGCGGGCAGCAAGGTCTTGAAGTAGGGCTGTATCAACTGCTTGGCATTGCCAAGCTTGAACACAGGCACATGCATCATCAACAAACCCGCCAAACCACCCGGAAAGAACATCACCGTGGCAACGAAAAGCGAGCCAGCGTAGAAGGCCCATAGCTCTGTCTGTAAGCTGAGAACGGTTTGCACCAAGGTAAACACAATCGCGCCAATGATCGGGCCAAAGAAGAAGCCGACACCCCCCAAGAAAGTGACCAATAGGATCACACCACTAGAGGCTGTGTTAAGGTTTTCCTCTGTCAGGATCTCATAGTTGATCGCAAAGAGACCCCCTGCGATTCCCGCGAAAAAGCCTGACGCGACAAAGCTATAAAAGCGCACCCAGCGGGCAGAATAGCCAAGAAATTCGGCGCGCTCTGGGTTGTCACGCACCGCATTTGCCATGCGACCGACGGGTGTGCGTGACCACAGATACATCAACGCCGCGGCCAAAATTACCCAGAAAGAGGTCAGATAATAAACGTCGATCTGCTGCAGAAACTCATTGCCAAAGAAGGGCATCGCGTAAGTACGGTCGCCTGAAATACCTTCTTCGCCGCCGAAAAATGCAACGATAATAACAGAGCAGGCAGCGATAAGCTCACCTACCCCGAGAGAAATCATCGCAAAAACCGTGCCAGCGTTGCGTGTAGAGAAGGCACCGACGATCATCGCAAGGCCCATGCCGAACAAGCCACCAAAGATTGGCAGAACCGGCAGTGGGAAACTGGCGAAAAGGTCGGACATGTTCATGATGTGCATACACGCGAAACCGCCAACACCTGCGTAGACCGCGTGGCCAAACGAGAGCATGCCGCCTTGTCCCAACAGCATGTTGTAGGCCAGCGCAAAGATCACCGTGATCCACATCTGGTTCATGATTGTTAACGCCGAATTCGACGTAAAGATGAACGGCATCAAGATCAGAGCAATCGCCGCAACGATCCAAGGCATTAAGGTTAACGTCATTGAGCCTGCGCGCATCCGCTGCGCTGGCTTACTCGGGTCGGTTGTCAGTTGATCGCTCATGAGTGACGCTTTCCAAACAGGCCCGCAGGGCGGAAAATCAAAATCAAGACCATCAGAATATAGGGGAGAATATCCGCGATTTGTGGGCTGGTAACGGTCCAAAGATCGCGCAACCAATGCTCGCTCAGGTTTTCTGGCGTCGCAATTCCAATTGCATTCAGCACATCAGACATCGCGAGGTTATATGACTTGGCAAATGTGGTGATCCAACCGATCAACAGCGACGCCACCAAAGCGCCCCAAAGCGAGCCAAGGCCACCAATCACAATCGTTACAAACACGATAGATCCCAGCACAAAGGCCATACCCGGGAAGGTACCAAGCACCGGACCAGCAATGACACCAGCGACACCCGCAAGCGCAGTCCCAACACCAAACACGCCCATAAAGATCAGCGGCACATTGTGCCCTAACGCCTCGACGGTGCGCGGATAGCTGAGAGCGGCTTGAATGATCATGCCAACCCGTGTACGCGTCAAGATGTAAAGCAGCCCGATGAAAATCGCGATAGAGATGAAGATCATGAAAATCTTGAACGCAGGGATCGAATTTCCAGCGATGGAGAAGGCAGTGAAATTCAAAACGTCAGGGACGTTGTAAGGCATCTGGTTTTTGCCCCAAATGAACTGCACCAATTCTTCGATCAAAAGCGCCAAACCGAACGTAAAAATCAGCTCTGGCACATGGCCATATTGATGGACCCGTCTTAATCCGTATCTTTCAACTCCGGCGCCCAAAACACCGACAATGATCGGCGCAATCAGAAGTCCCATCCAGAACCCCAGCGCGATGCTGATCTGATAGGCAAAATAAGCGCCCAGCATGTAAAAGCTGGCATGAGCGAAGTTCAAAACGCCCATCATAGAGAAGATAAGCGTAAGGCCGGCGGAGAGCATAAAGAGCAGCAATCCAGTCACCAGCCCGTCGATTATGTTGACGAGGATGAGTTCCATCGGTCCCCCCAAAGGGTAAATCAGAGATTAGGTCGCAAATGCCCGCCCCGCACGTGTCGCAGGGCGGGCGGTGAAACTGCCGCTTATGGGCGCTTCATTTCGCAGGTTGTCGGGCTGTCCATGGACGCCATCTCAACCGTTGACTCTGTCAAAACACCAAAGCCGGAGTTGTCATAATCAAACTCGATGTTCTCATCCGTGTGAACGCCAACATTCATGTTCTGAATGATCTGGTGATCCTGTGGACGCATGAAGAGCTTACCGCCCCACATGGAATCGTACTCCATGCCTTCAAGCTGTTTCGCAACCGCAACAACGTCATCCGCTGTACCTGCGCCTTCGATCGCTTGGGCCAACATGCCGATCACGTTAAAGATACGCGACTGGTCGATGTTGCCATCTGGATGCTTGGCTTCAAACGCATTGTAGGCTGCGCGTGCTTCGTCGGAACCGATAGGGTTAATGTCACCCTGTGCGATCAAACGAATACGACCTTTCGCGCTTTCACCAAGCGCTGCCGTGATGCCGGAACCCGCAGCGTAGTACGTATAGATCGGGCCGTTGTAGCCGCTCTCGATCAAGGACTTGCCGAGACCAACCATGTCAGCACCCCAGTTACCCGTGATAACCGCATCTGCACCAGAGGCGATGATCTTGCGCGAGTAAGGCGTGAAGTCTTTCACTTTACCGATCGGGTGAAGCTCATTGCCGACGATCTCTACATCCGAACGCTTCGTTGACAGATTTGAGACAGCCGCAGCTGCAACAGCCTTACCAAATGAGTAGTCCTGACCGATGATGTAAACCTTCTTAAGGGCTTCATCCGCTGCCATAACATCCGTCAAAGCATCCATCTTGATGTCCGCGTTTGCGTCAAAACGGAAGTGCCAGAAGTTACATTTGTCGTTCGTCAAAGCCGGATCAACCGCCGCGTAGTTCAGGAACAGAACACGGCTGTCAGGGTTACGACGGTTGTGCTTGTCGATGGCCTCAGTCAGCGCGTTCGCAACGCCGGATGAGTTACCCTGAGCGATATAGCGGATGCCTTGGTCAATCGCGACCTGCAGCTGGATCAAGCTCTCTTTCGGGCTGATCTTGTTGTCAAATGCGACGATCTCGAATTCGGTCCCGCCAAGGACGCCGCCTTGCTCGTTAACCATGTGGTCAGCGGCAAATTCAAACTGGTGCAAGCCGTTTGTACCAGTGCTTGCGAATGGGCCAGAAAGCGGATCGATAAAGGCGATCTTGATGTTCTCAGCAAAGGCCGCAGAAGCGCCAATCGCCAGAGACAGCGCGGAGACCGCGCACATTTTCGTAAAATTTTTCATTAATTCCTCCCAAGGATAAGATGGTGCCCCAGTTCATTTCATTCGGGGTCATTATCTGTAGGGAAAGACTTGCATACCTCTGATTAAAGTCAAGGTTGTAGACAGGGTGGTTTTCGGCGTCGTGATACATCTTAGGCGCGAAACCATAGCTTTGGTGCAGGGACGCACGCATTTTTGGCTGTACAAAAATTCGCCTTATTCATTGTTTTAATTGAATTATTTGCAAAAATGAGAGTGCTTTGAGAAACTCGAAACCAACGCTCGAAAGCATCGGGATTTTTATCTCTACACGCCAATTCCAAAGAGTTTCGTAGCGTCACATTTTTATGAAAAACCAGAGTTGTTCCGCTGTGCGAAACACCTCTCCGCGAGACTCAGCGGTGTGGGTGCATGCTGAGCGCATTCGCGGCCTTGATCAAACGCGGCGCGTACACGCTTTCAAGCTGTTTTGGCTTCACGCGAAAAGATGGCCCACCAAGGTTGAGACCATAGACACGATCACCGCTCATCGAAAACACAGGCGCCGCGATGCCGTTCACATCTTTGCGCCAAATCCCATAGCCTGTGCAAAAGCCTTTGCTTTCATAAATCGACTTCGCCTCGGCATGCCGCTTGCGCCCTTCGGCTTCGATTTCAGCACCTTGGCGTCCTGCGTATTCAAAGACCGCCTCGCGCGCGTCATCGCGCATGCCGACCAAAATGGACTGTCCAATCGCAGATGGAAACAAAGGCAAACGCGACCCGATACGCGCGACCAATGCCACGCCCTCAAGCGAATTGCTGGTCGCCACATAGACGACTTCGAGCTGATACACCTCGCCCAAAGCAACGGTGATGTATGAATTAGGCCCGTCGCGCAGCTGCGCCATTTCCTTTTGCGCAAGGTCCTGAATATCGATGCCAGACAGCACGCTAAAACCTAAATTAAGCGCCGCTGCACCTAGCCGATAAGTGCCCGTGCGCAGATCGGCAATCAAATATCCAAGTTCGCACAAGGTGTAAGTGAGGCGCGAAATCGTCGCCTTTGGCAGGCCAGTGCGGTCAGAAAAATCCGAATTCGTCAGCGTTACTTCACCGTCACGAAAGCAACTCAACAGTTCCAATCCACGCGCCAAAGCGGTAACAAAATTACGATCCTTTGTTGCTTCATCGTCGCGCAAATCATCCGCCATGTCTTAGCCCCGCTTCAACGCGTTAAGACCATGTTGCGCGAACACAGGAACGAATTCACCCAGTTTCAAAGCCCGTTCAGGGTTGGACGCGTTGCCGTCCAGACCCCGTTTCAAAACGCCCTGAATAATCCCCGCCATGCGGAAGAAACAAAAGCCTAAGTAATAGCCGAAGTTGTCGATCCCAGCGAGATTGCGCCGTTTGCAATACGCTTCAATAAACGCTTGATCTGTTGGTAGCCCAAGCGCTGTGCGATCCAAACCACCCATGCCGCGCCCTTCTGTTCCTGCAGGAAGTTGCCACTGCATAATCACACCCGCAAGATCCGCAAACGGGTGGCCAATGGTGGAAAGTTCCCAATCCAAAATCGCACGACATTGCGTCCCAGTTGCATCGAAAATCATGTTATCGAGCCGGTAGTCCCCATGAACCAGAGTGCGTTGCCCGTCATCCTCTGGGCGCTGCTCATCAAGCCCGATCATCAGCTCATCCATCGCCGGAATCGTCTGTGTCTCTGACGCACGATATTGCTTGGACCAACGCCCGACTTGGCGTTCAAAATAGTTCCCGTCGGGTCCATAATCTGCAAGGCCAACAGCCTTGATATCCACCTCATGCAGGGCCGCCAAAACGCGACCCATCTCATCAATAATCCCGCCACGATCCTCAGGGCTAACCCCCTCCATCGCAGGTTCATTAAAGTTGCGCCCGGGCACGTGATCCATAATGTAGAACATTGACCCGATCACGCTGTCATCTTCGCAAAGCAAATGCATTTTGGAGACGGGAACATCCGATCCCTCAAGTGCCTTTTGTACGCGAAATTCACGGTCCACAGCATGGGCAGATTTCAGCAAAATCCCCGGAGGTTTGCGACGCAGCACATAGTTATGCGCGGGCGTCTTAAGCATAAATGTCGGGTTGGATTGACCAGTTTGAAACTTCGTCACCTCCATAGGACCTTCAAATCCTTCGAGGTTTTGGCTCAGATAGCCGCGAACCGCCGCCTCGTCCAATGTTTGTGTATCTGCGCTCATATTGGTCCCAATCGTTTAACTATAGCTTAACAGCTCTGACCTTGCTTGGCTCATAAAATGCGGTGTGGCGTTGAATTCGTGCAAAGAAAACGACGGCCCAGAGAACATAAACCGCGTCATCGCCGTGTTCTTGATTTGCAAATTCAGGTTCATCATATGCCGCTTATCTGCCCCAAGCGCGACAGAGGTCATTTGTCCGATGACGCCCCCTGAAGAGATCACAAGCACACGTTTGGCATCCGTATCCGTCGCAAATTTTTGCGCCGCTTCGACGCGTTCACAAAACGCTTTGTAGGTCTCAGATGCACCTTCAAACGCTGCATCTTGCCACTCAAAAACCGTCTCTCTGAGGGTGCGAAAATGCGCACGGCGATCACCACTAACAAGGTCAGGAATATCCCCTTTGAACCGCGCGTTCAGCAGATCGCCAAAATCATATTCATTAAAGCCACTATGCTCTTCGCCTTTTGAAAACCCCATCGACGACAACGTATCGCGTTGCCGCTTTAGCGTCCCCGTGACCAACCGATCCGGCACCCAGTTAATCTCTCTTAACAGCGCACCCACAGCCTCTGCCTGACGATGCCCAAGCTCGGACAGAACGTCATAATTGTCCTGCCCGAACGACGCTTGGCCGTGACGTATGACCAAGAGTTCAGCCAAATTCAGCCGCCAATTTTTTGCCGGCCGCGAGATATTCACGCTCCATGCGATCCACAATAGAGCCAGCAGACCCAACGGATTTCACAGCCCCAACGCCCTGCCCCGAGCCCCAAATCGTCTTCCACGCTTTGGGCTTTTCACGATCCGTCCCAAAATCCATCGATGACGCATCCGCTTGCGGCAAGTTATCAGGATCCATCCCTGCATTCTCGACCGAACCACGCAAATAGTTTCCCCAAACCCCGGTAAAGAGCGAAGAGTAAACAATATCCTCCGCACCAGATTCGACGATCATATCCTTGTAGCCCTGATCCGCATTCGCTTCATCCGTGGCGATAAACGCAGAGCCTGTGTAGCCGAAATCGGCCCCCATCGCGCGCGCAGCTAGCAAGCTTTCCCCACTCGCAATCGCGCCAGACAGCGCCAATGGCCCATCGAACCATTCACGAATTTCTTGGATCAACGCGAGCGGCGATTGCTGCCCCGCATGCCCACCAGCACCTGCAGCGACAGCCACCAATCCATCCGCACCCTTATCAATCGCCTTCTTGGCAAACCGATTATTAATGATGTCATGCAAGACGACACCTCCACAGGAATGCGCCGCTTCATTAACCTCGATCCGCGCACCTAGCGAGGTGATCCAGATCGGCACTTCATGCTTCACACAGATCTCTAGATCCCGATCCAAACGCGCGTTCGAGCGATGCACAATTTGGTTAATCGCAAAAGGCGCCGCAGGGCGATCTGGGTTCGCCTGATTGTGACGATCCAGCTCTTCCTTAATCTGCGTTAACCAAGTGTCGAGCAGCGGATGCTCCCCCTCACCCTCTCGCGCATTCAATGCAGGAAACGAGCCAACGATCCCCGCTTTGCACTGTGCGATCACCAGTTTTGGCACCGAAATAATGAACAAGGGCGACGCAATCAGCGGAATGCGCAGCCCTTGCAACGCCTTTGGCAGATGCGTGTCATCGCGGCTCATAGAACTTCAAACAATCCGGCCGCGCCCATGCCTCCACCAACGCACATCGTGCAGACGACATATTTCGCGCCACGCCGTTTTCCTTCGATCAGCGCATGACCCACCATGCGCGCGCCAGACATCCCATAGGGATGCCCGATCGAGATCGCACCGCCGTCAACATTAAGCAGCTCGTCAGGAATCCCAAGCTGATCACGCGAATAAAGCACCTGCACGGCGAACGCCTCATTGAGTTCCCAAAGACCAATGTCGTCCATAGTTAAACCATGCGCTTTGAGCAGCGGCGGAACCGCGTAAATCGGACCGATTCCCATCTCATCCGGCTCGCACCCAGCGGCCATCACACCAATGTAGCGACCAAGTGGTTCAAGCCCTGCTTTCTCCGCCGCCTTACTTTCCATAATAACACAAGCAGAGGCACCATCGCTTAACTGCGAAGCGTTTCCAGCGGTGATATATTTACCTTCTTTAATGCGCATCCCATCTTTGAAAACGGGGTTCAAACCGCCAAGGCTCTCAACCGAAGTGCTCGGGCGATTGCCCTCATCCTTTGCCAGCGTCACCTCGTGCTCGGAGATCTCTTTCGTCTCTCGATCCTGCACCAGCATCGTCGATTTCAGCGGTACAATCTCCGCATCAAAACGCCCTGCTTCTTGCGCCGCATGGGTCAACGCTTGCGAGCGCGCAGCATATTCGTCCTGCACATCGCGCCTCACATTATAGCGCTCTGCAACTGTCTCGGCCGTCTCCAACATAGACATGTAAATGTCGGACTTATTCGCCATGAGCCAAGGGTCGGCCGCGACGCGCATCTCTTTGGTTTGAACCATAGAAATGCTCTCGACACCGCCACCTATGGCCACGTCCATACCGTCCATCACAACCTGTTTCGCAGCCGTCGCAATTGCCATCATTCCCGATGCACACTGACGGTCCAGCGACATGCCCGCGACACTCACAGGCAGGCCTGCGCGCACCGCAGCTTGGCGTGCAATGTTGCCACCGGAATGGCCCTGTTGCAAAGCCGCGCCAAGGATCACATCTTGCACGCGAGCGGGATCAATCCCTGCGCGCGCAACGGCGTGTTCAATCGCGTGACCCGCCAATTCCTGAGGCGTCGTGTTGTTGAAAGCACCGCGATAGGCTTTGCCAATCGGCGTGCGTGCGGTGGATACGATAACTGCATCGCGCATATTAATCTTCCTTAATTAGTAAAGGTTACCAATCCAGTTTCAGGCCACGCGCCTTTGCTGCACTGAGGGCATATTTCTTGGTCTGACTGAACGCGTCAGCCATCTCTTGTTGGTCTGTTGGGTCGGTGATCTGATCAAATTTCGCGGCCACTTCTTCAGGCGTATTTTCAACACCCGTCAGCGTGATGCCTTGCGTCTCGTAGACCCTGGTTTGAGCAAAACTTCCGCCACCCGCACCCATGATCACTTGGCTCGGCGCATCCTCGGAAACGAGATAAAGCAGACCAGGGGAGATCGTCTCCGGCGCAAGCATTTCGGCCGCCTCTGGCGGGAACAATTCTTCCGTCATCCGCGTCACAGCCGTCGGCGCGAGAGTATTTACGCGAATATTATCGCGCGCACCTTCCATATGGAGCACATTCATCAAACCCATCATTGCCGCCTTTGCAGCACCGTAATTGGCCTGACCAAAATTGCCGTAAAGACCCGACGAAGAGGCAGTGAAAACCACCCGTCCGTATTGTTGTTCACGCATGATCGGCCAACACGCATGTGCCACATTGGCAGAGCCGATAAGATGCACGTCAACAACCTTGCGAAAAGCCGACATTTCCATCTTGGCAAAGGTCTTGTCCATCAAGATGCCCGCGTTGTTCACGCAAATATCGATGCGCCCCCAAGCGTCCATCGTCTGAGCGATCATATGGTTAACGCCGTCCTCGTCGGAAACGTCACAGCCATGCGCAATCGCTTCGCCGCCCATAGCTTTGATTTCTGCAACCACCGCTTCAGACGCAGCAGAAGTCGATCCTGTTCCATCCCGCGAAACGCCCAGATCGTTAACCACGACTTTAGCCCCACGTGCCGCAAGTCCAAGCGCATGCGAGCGACCTAGACCAACGCCAGCCCCCGTGACAATCGCCACGCGGCCATCAAATCTAATCTCGCTCATTAGTGAAGCGCCTGTTCAAAAATGTTTGGCCCAGACATCACATTGATGCCCCCTGAAACGGGCACAACCGCGCCCGTAATATACGCGCCACCGCGACCACACAGGAACAACATACAACCCGCGATATCCTCGTCGCGACCCACGCGTTTGAGGGGCACATCATCGCCAACCTTGCTGCGCATTTCCTCGTCATGCGTCGCAAACGCTGTCATGCGCGACACAAACGGCCCCGGCGCGAGCGCGTTAACCGTGATTGCGTCGCCAGCGAGTTCTTTGGCCAAAATCTTGCTCAAATGAATCACCGCCGCTTTGGAGGCCGAGTAGCTATATGCGCCATCGCCCATCTCGCGTTCACCCATGACGGAACCCACGTTAACAACGCGCGCAGGGTCATCCACAGTTCCCGACGCTTTCAGCATGGGCAACAATTTTTGCGTCAAGTCAAACAGACCCGCGACGTTAACATTCATTACTTTGTCCCAGGCCTTGAACGGGAATTGCCCCATCGGCGCGCCCCAAGTGATGCCCGCATTGTTCATCAAAATGTCGAGCGTTTCAGTGCGGTCTTTAACCGCCGCGACCAGCGCATCAACGCCTTCTTCCGTGCCAACATCGCCCGCAAACCCAATCGCTTTTCCGCTCGCCCCGAGCGCGTTTAACTCTGCCGCAACGGCTTCGCATGCCTCGCCTTTGCGCGATGCAAGCAACACAGTCGCTCCTGCACGCACCAAGCTTTCCGCCGCCATGCGGCCAATTCCAGTCGCCCCACCTGTAACCAAAGCCACTTTGCCGTCCAAGCCGAACAGTGTTTGAATATCCATCTTAAAACCCTCTTTCTGCTGCGATTTTTTCGGCGTGATAGCTGTAATCCCCAAGCCATTCCGCCGAAACGCGCGCGCGTTTCATGTAAAACCCCATATCAAAGGCGTCGGTCATTCCGATGCCTCCGTGCATCTGCACACCTTCTTGCACCGCCAATATTGCCGTCTGCGTCGCACGCGCTTTGGCGAGGGACACCGCTGTTTCAGCAACACTCGAATCCTCATCCAATTTGCGCCCTGCATTGAGGATCGCGCTAGAGGTCACTTCGATCTCGCACCAAAGATGTGCCGCGCGATGTTGCAGAGCTTGGAAGCGTCCAATCTCGACGCCGAACTGTTTACGTTCCTTAAGATAGTCGACAGTCATGGTAAACGCGCCCACCGAAAGCCCCGTCATTTCAGCCGCCAGCGCCGCTTGTCCTGCGTTGATGGCTGGCTTCAAAATATCCATGGCATTGTCCACCGCGCCCAGCACATCTTCGCCCGTCGCTTCCACATCTTCAAACGTAATCCTTGCAGCGTCTCGTGCGTCGATCATGTTCGACGCATCACAGTTAACGCCAACACGGTCCGCCGGAATATCAAACAAGGTTAATCCATCAGCGGTGCGCGCCAGAACCAGCAATCGATCCGCACTAGCGCCATCCACTACAAACTGCTTTTTGCCGTTCAATCGAAAACCATTGCCGTCTGCTTTTGCCTCCATCTGAACGCCCTCAGGATCAAACTTTATCCCTTCATCGACGGCCAACGCATAGGTCACATCGCCCGAAGCAATCTTCGCCAGAGCCCCCAATGCACGCGCATCGTTAACCTGTCTTAACGCCGTCGCGGCAATCACAGCGCTAGAGATAAACGGCGAAACCGCCAGCGTCTTACCCATCTCATGCGCGATCACATTCGCCGCTGCGAACCCCATATCGGAACCGCCCGCTTCCTCGGGAACCAACACGCCAGCCCAACCCAAATCAGCCATCTCTTTCCAAGTCGCCGCGTCAGAGGTCACCCCAGCATCACGCATTTCGCGCAGCTTGCTCACAGGGCAAGCATCATCCAAAAAGCCGCGCGCCATATCGGCGAGCATCGTCTCTTCTTCGTTCATCACCAGCTTTGCCATACCGCTCACCCCGGAAGCCCAAGGACACGCCGCGATACGATGCTCAGCATCACCTCGCTCGTGCCACCTTCAATCGAATTGGCCTTCGTGCGCAGCCAATCACCGGCGCGATTGCCCACAGGTCCGTCCCATTCGAGCGCGTCAGAGCCACCCGCATTCATCATTAATTCGTGCCGCTGTTTGTTCAATTCCGTGCCCATGTATTTGAGCATCGCAGAAGCATCTCCAGCACCCTGCCCTGCTTCGGCTTGGTCCTTATACCGCTCCAGCGTTAACCCAATTGCCAGCGAATTCACTTCACAGCGCATCGCATCCGCGCGCAAAGTCGCATCCATTTCATCCATCGTATCCTTGATCACAGCGCCCAACGCACGACCGCCCCCAGACAACCCAGCACCGCCGCCAGAAATCATCTCACGCTCATGCGTTAACAAATATTTCGCAACGTCCCAGCCACGGTTAACCTCGCCAACGATTTGCTCTTTCGGGATCTTCGCGTCCGTAAAAAACGTCTCACAAAACGGGGATACACCGCTGATCATTTTGATCGGCCGCGTCTCGACGCCACCACCTTTCATATCGAGCAAAAGGAACGAAATACACTTGTGTTTGG
This sequence comes from Planktotalea frisia, assembly GCF_001890925.1. Lineage (GTDB taxonomy): Bacteria > Pseudomonadota > Alphaproteobacteria > Rhodobacterales > Rhodobacteraceae > Planktotalea > Planktotalea frisia. The sequence continues at coordinate 7,214 of NZ_MLCB01000168.1, read as the reverse complement.
GTGCCTCGCGATCCGTGCGCACGAGTGCAAAAATCCAGTCGGCTTTGTCCGCGTAAGAGGTCCAAATCTTTTGACCATTCACCAGCCAATGATCGCCTTTGTCCTCGCCATGGGTCTGCACATTCGCCAAGTCAGACCCTGCACCGGGCTCGGAATAGCCCTGACACCAACGCACTTCGCCGCGCGCAACTGGGGGCAAATATTGCAGCTTTTGCTCATGAGTTCCAAAGTGCAAAAGCGCGGGCCCAAGCATCCAAATACCAAAGCTCTGCAAAGGCGAGCGCGCATCAAGGCGACCCATCTCTTCGTGGAAAATCTTTTCCTGATCACGGCTCAATCCAGCGCCGCCATACGCCACAGGCCAGGTCGGCACAGTGTAGCCCTTTGCGGCACATCGCTCGAGCCAGACGCGCTGCGCATCAGACGTAAACACCCAATCCTTGCCACCCCAGCAAATGCTCTCTTCGGTCATCAAACCGTCGCGCATTTCTTCGGGGCAATTTTGTGCCAACCAATCGCGCAGCTCCGCGCGAAACGCATCCAAAGGGTTCACCGTCATGCTTAATTTCCTCCCCTAAAGACGTCACGTCAAAATGCGGACATCCGTTCCGCTATGCAGAATGGCGAGGCGAATTGCGATTGACAAGATACGACGCCACGTCTCTCTTTTGATCAACTTAGCGCTTTGGGGGAATTAACTATGAAAGCCATGCTCAGCACAGAGGTCGGCGGACCTGAAATTTTGCAACTCACCGATATGCCAACGCCTGAACCGGGCAAAAAGCAGGTGCGCATTCGTGTGCACGCGGCGGGCGTTAACTTTCCCGACACTTTGATCATACGCGATCTCTACCAAATGAAACCGCCCCGCCCCTTTGCCCCCGGTGGTGAAGTCGCAGGCGTGGTTGAGGCAGTGGGTGAAGACGTCAAACACCTTCACATAGGCGACCGCGTTTTGGGGATGAGCGGCTTTGGCGGCTTCGCAACAGAACTGGTTCTCGATGCCGAGCGCGCTGTGAAAATTCCCGACAACATGCCCTATGATGAGGCCGCTTGTTTCGTGCTCACCTACGGCACATCGCATCATGCGCTCAAAGATCGCGCTGAACTGAAGGCGGGCGAATCCGTACTGATCCTTGGCGCTGCTGGCGGCGTGGGCATTGCTGCGGTCGAGTTGGCGAAAGCCGCTGGCGCAAAGGTGATCGCTGCCGTGTCATCAGAAGAAAAGGCACAATTCTGCCGCGATGCAGGTGCTGATGAAACGCTGATCTACACGCGCGAGATGAGCGATCGCGCTGCGCAAAAAGAGTTTTCCAATCAGATCAAAGCCCTCTCTGGGCGCGACGGTGTTGATGTTATTTACGATGCTGTTGGTGGCGATTATGCCGAACCTGCCGTGCGTTCGCTCGCTTGGAAGGGCCGTTATTTAGTCGTCGGCTTCCCCGCTGGCATTCCAAAAATTCCGCTTAACTTAACTTTGCTTAAAGGCTGTCAGATCGTCGGTGTTTTCTGGGGCGCGCACACTCTAAGAGAACCGCAAAACCATGCTGAAAACATGGGTGATCTGTTCCGTCTTTATAGTGAAGGCAAAGTCAAGCCGCGCATCTCTGCAAGCTACGCGCTAGAAAACGCAGGCGAAGCTTTGCAGCTTTTGCAGGATCGCAAAGTACTCGGCAAAGTCGTCATAACAATGCCTTGAGCGGGGCCCTAGACAGACAAATGCGACACGTCATTAAACCCGCGCAGGATCATTTGCTCGCCATGGATAACAAGGCGGCTGATAGATCCGTTTTCAGCCCCATGAAACGCGAAAGGCGGCGATCCTGTCGCCACCGCCAGCGCAGCGCCAATGACCCCGCCATGCACAACAACCGCGACCAATTCATCCGCATGGGCCCGCGCGATGCGCATCAGCCCCGCCTTGACCCGCGCTTGCAGTTGCGCAGTGGTTTCCGCACCGGGCACTTCACCCCATTCCTGTTGCTCCTTGGCGCGGATAAATGCCGGATCTCTGTCCATCACACGAAAGCGATATTCGCCCCCGTCCCAATCACCCAAAAACACCTCGCGCAGGTCTCGTTCCACGCGTGGCGCAATCCCCAAGCGCTCCGCCAAGGGTGCTGCCGTCTGATGCGTGCGCTGCATGGTCGTGACGTAAATCGCGTTAATAGGCTCTGCCTTCAACCGATGCCCCACAGCAATCGCTTGCACTTCTCCATCAGGATGCAGCGCGGGATCGCCCTGCCCTTCGACCAGCGGAAAACTCTCGCCGCGCACGGCCGCTTGCGTTTCTCCATGCCGGATCAAGAGCAAATCCGCAGCACCCTTAGGTGGCGAAAACCGATGTTGGCGCGCTTCGTTCATCACAATTCCCTTTTCGATTATTCACAGTAGGACATACAAAATGCAAAACCGCCAGATCACGATTGCAGAACTTCCCACAGGCACCCTCGGCCCTGAACATTTCACACTAGGCGAAACTGCAAAACCAGAGCCTAAAAAGGGCGAAGTCCTTCTCCGCGTCATTCTAATGTCCATCGACGCCGCCAATCGCTCTTGGATGAAAGGTGCCACCTACCGCGCCGCAGTCCAAGCGGGTGATCCGATGCCCACATACGCAATTTGCGAAGTGATCGACGCCAACGGAACGCACCTGAGCAATGGCGACATTGTAGCGGCAGAAGCAACATGGTCCGAATACGTCACCGCCAAAGCGCGCAAAGTCCAGCCAATGCCCAAAGTAGCCACGCTGTCCCACCTCATGTCCGTTTACGGAATCGCTGGCAAAACCGCGTTTCACGGGTTGATGTCCATCGGCAATCCTATGGCTGGCGAAACCGTTCTGGTCTCTGCCGCCGCTGGTTCCGTCGGTGGATATGTCGGTCAAATCGCCAAAGCTCTTGGCTGTCGCGTCGTCGGAATCGCGGGCGGCCCAGATAAATGCAAATGGGTCGTCGATGAACTGGGCTTCGATGCTTGTGTCGATTACCGCGAAGCCGGTCTCAGTCGCGCACTCGCTGTCGCTTGCCCCGATGGGGCGGACATTTATTTCGACAATGTTGGTGGCAAAGTGCTCGAATCCTCCCTCAACGTGATGAACGAAAAAGGCCGCGTTATTTGCTGTGGTGCGATCAGTCAGTACGACACTGAAAACCCCACAGGCCCGCGCAATTTGCCGGGTGTAATCGTGGTAAAGCGTCTGAAAATGGAAGGTTTCATCGTCATGGACTTTGCCCATAATGATGCCAAATGTGTCCGCGCGATGCAGCATTGGGTCGGCACTGGCCAGATCAAAGTCATCGAGGACATCGTTGATGGTCTTGAGAATGCGCCCAAAGCGCTCATCGGGCTTCTGAACGGCGATAACAAAGGCAAACGCCTCGTGCGCGTCGCCGCTGACCCTACATAAGGAGCGCATAATATGTCATCCCTGCAAACTGCTTTCACCCAAAGCCAAGCGCTGGTCGGTACTGAAGTCGGCGTCTCGAATTGGATCACTGTTGATCAGGAAATGATCGATACCTTCGCCAAAACCACCCATGACGAGCAATGGATTCACGTTGATCCTGAACGCGCCGCTGCTGAGACACCTTTCGGCGGCACCATTGCGCACGGCTTCTTGACCCTCTCGCTCGCGAGTCGTTTCGCCTATGATTGCTTCTCTTTGATGACCGGTCAGGTCATGGGCATTAACTATGGCATGAACAAACTTCGCTTCTTGATGCCAGTGCGTGCAGGCTCAAAATTGCGTGGTCGCTTCACCCTTGTAGACGTCAAAGCACGTAGCGCCACGGACCTTCTTCGGACCAACACGTTAACCATTGAAATCGACGGGGAAGAGACCCCTGCCCTCGTCGCAGAATGGCTTGGCCTCGCGGTGTTCAAAGATTAACGCACCTTGTGTAGCGCCACCGCGGCGCTACTATATCTAGAAAATGCTTGCACGAATCCCCGTTCTCATCCAATAGTCACGGAAAAGAGCCGTTTAACGGTAAAAACCGTGAACACGGTATACGGCGGGCAGAAAATGAGCACACAAGATCCAGAAGACATCAATGCGGTGATCCGTCAACACTCCGAGTGGTTGGCAGCGCAGTTGCACGCACAACGCGAGAGCTTGTTTCCCCCGAATGCATCCAAGACAATGCGCAAATTCACCTCTGGTGAAGCCGCTAATTTCTTGGGCGTTAACGACTCGTATTTGCGCAAGTTGCACCTTGATGGCAAAGGCCCTGAACCAGAGGTCTCTGCGGGCAATCGTAGACTCTATTCAGCGCAAAACGTCCAAGACTTGCGCGTTCTTCTCGAAAAGACAGCGCGCAAACCGGGCGATTACTTGCCGGGACGTCGCGATGGCGATCACATGCAAATCATCGGTGTGATGAACTTCAAAGGTGGCTCTGGCAAAACAACCACCTCTGCGCATCTCGCTCAGTATCTTGCGTTGCAAGGTTACCGTGTTCTTGGTGTCGACCTTGACCCGCAAGCGTCGTTCACCGCGCTCCATGGCGTTCAACCTGAGACCGATTTGCCCGATGGCGGCACGCTTTACGATGCGATCCGCTATGATGACCCAGAGCCGATCCAAAACGTGATCCGCAAAACCTACATTCCCAATCTGGACCTCATTCCTGGCAATCTTGAACTGATGGAATTTGAGCACGACACTCCGCGTGCGCTTGCTAATAATGCTGCTGGCTTGTTCTTCTTCCGTGTCAAAGAGGCACTAAAAGCCGTTGATAGTGTCTATGATGTGGTGATCATCGACTGCCCCCCACAGCTTGGCTTTCTCACCATGTCAGCCCTTTCTGCCGCGACGGGCGTCCTTGTGACGATCCATCCTGAGATGCTTGACGTCATGTCGATGAGCCAATTTTTGCGTATGACCGCTGATCTGATGGATGTAATTGCCGATAGCGGCGCGGATATGACCCATGACTGGATGCGTTACGTTCTCACGCGCTATGAACCGCAAGATGCGCCACAAAATCGCATCGTTGCTTTCTTGCGCACGATGTACGGCGACAAGGTGCTGAATGCGCCGATGCTCAAGTCCACAGCGATCTCGGATGCGGGTCTAACAAAGCAAACTCTCTATGAAGTTGAACGCAGCGCATTCACGCGCACGACCTATGATCGCGCACTGGAAAGCCTGAACGCGCTTAATGGTGAGGTCGAAGAATTGATCCAAAAAACATGGGGGCGCCGCGATGACTGACAAAAAGAAAAAGCGTCTCTCGATGCTCGATAATCTGACGGTTGGGGCAGCGCCAACGCCGTCCTCAATGATCAAAACCAGCCGACCCATGCGCGCCGCGCGCGATGCCGTAGATGGTCACAAGGTTTGGGAGCTTGATCCCGCTCAAATCATCGACACGCGGGTGGCTGATCGCCTCTCTCATGAGGACGTGAGCGATTTGCGCGCATCCATTGAGGCGACAGGACAAACGGTCCCTATACTGCTGCGTAGACACTCATCTGAAGATGATACGTACCTTCTTGTTTATGGCCGCAGGCGGCTAGAAGCGATCCGAACATCTGACAAAGTCCACAAGGTGCGCGCCTTGATTGCGAGCATGGATGACAGCTCTGCAATCGAAGCGCAAATCTCCGAGAACATGGCACGACGAGATCTGAGCTATATCGAGAAAGCGCTCTTTGCTCATGAGTTGATCGAAAGTGGTTTTGGCAATCAAACCCGCGTTGCCGAGGTTTTGACGGTCACGAAATCCGCCGTGTCCATGGGTCTTGCGATCGTTGACGCGATTGGTGTCGAGTTGATCCAAGCAATCGGTCCAGCGCAGAGCGTTGGGCGTCCTAGATGGGATGCGATGGCGAAATCCTTAGAAACATCATTGCTTGCGCAAGATGACCTTGTGGAACTCGCGCATCGCACCCGTGAAATGGCGCAGATTGACGTATTTTCCGCAACCAGCAGCGAAGATATTCGCGATCCATCCGTTGCAGCCTTTGACGCCGTTCAAGCGCGGCTTTTGCCCAGCAAAAAAGCCAAAGCGACGAAGCCTAAAGGCGCATCAAAGACTGTTCAGTTTGACAATAAATCAAGCGGAAAGATCAGCAGAACGCCCAAAGGTATCTTGCTCGAAGTGACGGGGCAGGGGGGCTTTGCAGACTTTGTCGAGGCCAACGCTCCTGAGACCCTACAAAAGCTATTCACGCGCTGGAAGCAGAGTGAAGCATCCGAATAACCAAGCCGTAAAAATAACAGACAGGAGGCACGAACGAGGTAAAAAAGAAAAAGTCCCGCAAAGCTGACGCTCTACGAGACCCTTAATTCTAGCAAGTTCAGGGTAGTGGTTGGCAGACAAATTCGCAAGTCCAAAGTGATTCGCGGGACCAAGAAGTTTTGCCCGAGTGAAATTCTTATGAGCTATATTCCGATAACGCCTTTTGGGCGATCCATGAGTGTTGAGCTGATAGAGCATCATCGCAGCACCACTAAAGCTATGCCTGAAACAGGCGTCAACAAATACGAAATCTTGCGTAAACTTACGAGTGCTCGTGTTAAATTTGGGCTGAGTGATCGCGCGTTGAATGTTCTTCAAGCGCTGCTTAGCTTTCATCCTGAAACAGAGCTTAACGCCAATGGTAAACCGTTGACCGTGTTCCCCTCAAATGCTTCTATTTGCGAACGCTTGAATGGAATGGCCTGCTCAACCATGCGACGTCATCTCGCTGTCTTGGTCGACACCGGCTTGATTGTGCGGCGCGACAGTCCAAACGGGAAACGTTATGTTAAGCGATATAGCGGTGCTCCTCAGGCGTTTGGGTTTGATCTGACACCACTGGTCACGCGCTTAGATGAGATTAGTGAATTGGCGCGAGACGCTCGAGAAGTGATCGAAGAGATGGACCGTCTCAAGCGATCTGTGAGCCTTATGAGACGGGACCTGGCGGGGCTTGCTGAACTGGGTGCTGATATGCACCCAGAACGGGCTATCTGGGACGCGTTTAGTGATGCGGCACTCTTGGCAGCCCGTCATTTGCGTCGCAAATTATCCTTGGCAGAATTGAACACCTTAAAGGGCGAATTAGCCAGCCATTTAGCTGAAGCAAAGGCTGCATTTCAGATCGAAGATACAACAAAAACGAGCACCAGTGATGTTCAAAATGAGCAGCACCATCTTAATTCTATACCGCTGCTACCCCAAAACCCGAATTTTTTCATGGGTTATGACGCGGAAATTGTCTGA
>NZ_MLCB01000167.1 GCF_001890925.1 Planktotalea frisia | reverse complement strand
CCGGCTCGAGGGTCTCCGAAGTATCAGGCCTGAGGGTCAAAGACTGTGACCTAGAGCAACAATGTCTCCATCTGGTAGCCACCCCTTGGAGAAGCCTTAAGACCAACAACTCGCAGCGCTCTGTGCCATTCTCGCACACTGCTGCCGCAGCCCTGGCAAAGCTGGCCCAAGGTAAGGACCCGGAGGCACCCCTGTTTCCAAACTATGCCAAGGACCGAGGCGCTGACAGTTGCTCTGCCATGCTGATGAAGCGCCTTCGTTCAGTCATCACAGACAAGAAGCTGACCATGCACTCCCTACGCCACCGCATGAAGGACAAGCTGAGAAACACCGGCTGTCCTGAGGCCATCTCCCTGGCCATCCTCGGGCACAGCACCAACACAGTGGCTGCCAACTATGGCTCAGGGTATGCGCTGGAGGTCATGCGGGAGGCGTTGGTGAAAGTCTGGGGGAAGTGATGGCGAAGTGGACAAGTGGCAGGTCTGAGCGGACCTTCAACCAAAGCGCAGCGAACAGCAGAAATGAGCTGATTGTGTTGAAAAACTCGTTCGTTTCAGCCTTTCGAAGTGGGTTATCACATTGATTTTACTTGGACGTCTGTATGTCGACCACGATGTTAGCCTTTGGCTGGTCCCATCGGCTTGAGCTTAGCGAGTTTCCGGAGGTTTTGGGCGGTTGCT
>NZ_MLCB01000166.1 GCF_001890925.1 Planktotalea frisia | reverse complement strand
GTTGTTCCGTCAGATTTGTCCGAAACGCCCGACATGGGAGTTTTTCAACAGAATACGCCCATTGTGTGAGTTTGGTTTTCTCGCTGATTGCGCTCACAGCGTGGAAAATGCTGCATCAGCCTAAAATTCGGTGCTGCCACGCAGCGGAAAAACCAGCCATTCATGCAGAGTGCAGCAGGGATAAGAGTTCTAATTCACAGACTGCGGACAAAACAGACATTTGGGAAAGCTCCAGCGGTGTGCAATTAACCTCTGCACCTCTTAGCCAGATTGTTAGCTTAACCGATGTTTTCTTGCGGTATTTAAGTAAAAAACAAATCTAAAAAACTGCCTGCATCAGGAAGCTCTAGAGATGTATAAACGGTTCTACTCATTGAAAAGTTCCTCAATGGGCATCCGTGTTCTGTTAGAAGAAATTGGCGCATCCTGCTTGCTTATTCAAATTTCCGTGAATAAGGGCACGCCACGCCAGCTTTGTCCCACCTCACACGCCCGTTGCGATCGCTCGCAAAATTGCTTGCATCATCTGAGCCGAACAATTCAACTGCCAAAGTCGTGCCACCTCGATTGATGATGCCTTCCACTTTCAGCACATGTGTTCCCATCAACGAGAGTTGATCTTGCTCAGAGACCAGCAACTTTTCTGCGTAACACATGCCACCGCCACCGATCAGGTCTGAACTTGCCCTCTGCGACGTTTGAAATAGACTCTAAATACCCACTCACCTCGATTTGGGATCCTAAAATATTGATATAATCGAAAATTGCGCTCATTTATTGGCAAAATTCTTGACTTAAGGATCCTGAAAGACTGTAATGGGATCCATAAGGTCGGGCACAAACAAAATTGCGATTCTAAATTTCTGTAGTTTTGATTGTGATCGGAAGTGAGTGAGGCAGAAAACTGCACCTCGCTTTGCCGTTCAAAGATGGCACGCTTGGAGGGAACAACAACCCCCCGCACAAGATTAGAGCTTAGGGAGGACATTATGCTCAAAACTATCACCAATGCAGCCGTTGCCGCAACATTCGCACTCAGCGCAAGCGCGGGTTTCGCGCAGGTTAATTTGACATCCAACGCCGCGGGCGCGGGAACAGCCGGCGCGCTATCCGCGACATCGCTGGTCGAGAACGCATCCGCTGCAGGCATCGCCAACATTCAAATGAAAGACGGCCAGACGGGCACCAAATACGTGATGGCTTTGGCTGAGGGTAAGATTGACCTCGCGAGCGGCCCCTTTATCTTGCCCTTCTTGATGGCGAAAGCGGCTGGTCCTTACTCCAATTTGGAGAAAGAAAAGGCTAAAGAACTCGGTAACAGCATCGCGATGCTCTACCCCTACACGTTCTCGATCTTCACCATGTATGCCTATGATGCCAAAGGCGTTTCCGGCTGGGATGATCTGAAAGGTATGAAGGTTTTGAACGGCCCGCCACGTGGCACGGCTGCTTTGAACTCTCGCAGCTTGATCCAACTGTTCACAGGTCTAAAGTCCGAAGACGACTATGACACGGTTACAGTGAACTGGAGCCAGATGCCCTCCGCGATCATCGACGGTACCGTGGACGCTGCAGTGATCCCTGCGATGTTCCCTGGCCCACGCGTCACACAAGCCTCTGCGGCGGGTGCGATGACGATGTACTCGATGCCAAAGGAAAAATTCGAAGCCCCAGCGACGCAAAAGTTCTTGAACAAGCCCGGCTCGACACCATTCGTTGTGCCCCTTGCGCAGATCAAAGCAGCCATGGGTGAAGGTTGGACTGTTCTGTCAGAGGACGACATGTTCCGTGGCAAAGCTGTCCCGGGCGGCGATCTTGTGAACAAAAGCATGGACGAAGAGCTCGCCTATCAGCTGACCAAGACTCACATCGAGAATTTGGACAAAATCAAAGCAATGGCACCTTTCATGGCGACTTTGAATTTTGGCGACGTCTCTGAAAAGGCAAACGGTCTTTGTGGAGCGAATATCGTTAAGTTCCACCCTGGTGCGGTGCGCGCATGGGAAGAAGCAGGCCACATGCTTCCTGATTGCGCCAAGCCTTAAAGGTTATTGCAATATCACTCGGGAGGGCGTCACATAATCGCCCTCCTTTTTCTATTGTCACCCTCCACTGAAAAGATGGCAAAAACTCATGTCAGATCAAATCTCCACACCTGCCGTACAGCCCGTTGAAAAGTCTACCCTTGTAGAGCGCATGGTCTACATATTAGCTCTCTTTCTCGTCCTTGTAGGTCTCGTTAATGTGACCCCTGCCATTCCGGGGTGGGACGATTTGTGGAAAAATTTGACAGGTAACGAGTTCTTTCTTATCCGTCGTTTTCCGACAGAGTGGCTGTTCCCGATCACCTTTTTCTGGATGATGCTGATTGTTGCCCTGAAACATTCGATGTGGCGCAGCTGGACTGGCAAAAGTGCAAATATGCGCCGTTTCGGGCTGTTCATGGACGTCGCATTGATTGTCGCCGCCGCTGGCATCTCAGTCACCTATCTGGTTGAAATTGAGTCTGTGTGTTTGATCGACGTGTTCACAGGCGAGCGCGAACGCCTTGTCGCCAGAGCCTTGCAAGCTGAGATCGAATTCGCTGAGCTCTACGGCTTGCCCGCCCCAGACTCTGCTGACGATCCCGGTTGCGCGACCAACGCAGGCAAGTGGTTGATCGTGATCATGTTCGGCGCTGTCGTCGTGTTCCTTGGCTACAACGTCAAGGTCTGGGGCTTTCCGTTGGTTATGGTTTCGATCCTGATCGCCGCTTACACCTTCTTCACAATCCTTAATTGGTATGTTTTTGGCGCTGAAGATCAGAATAAATATCTGGTTACGATCCTCAGTAGCGAAGAGACCCGCACGCTTGGGTCCAGCCTTGGTTTCTTCCAAGATGCTTTGATCAACCAGTCTTCAGGTTTGCTTGGACGCTTTATCAACGTGCTCCTGATCCTAGTCTTTCCGTATGTCATCCTAGGTGCGCTGTTTGGTAAATGTGCCGGCGGGCAATCCCTGATCAAACTGGCCTTCGCTGCAACGCGCAATTTGCGCGGCGGCCCAGCGCACGCGGCTATCGTATCATCAGCAATGTTTGGCACAATTACAGGCGGCCCTGTTGTGAACGTCCTCTCTACTGGCGTTTTGACGATCCCGATGATGCTCAAGCGAGGCTTTTCCAAAGTCTTCGCAGGGGGCGTCGAAGCCGCTGCCTCTTCTGGTGGAGCGATCATGCCGCCAATCATGGGCGTTGCGGCATTCATCATGGCTGCACTCACTGGTGTACCCTACCGTGAAATCATCATTGCCGCGACTTTGCCTGCCTTCTTCTACTTCTTCTGCCTATTCCTTTCAGTGATTTTCCAAGCACGAAAGCAAAACATTGAAGCCGTAGGTGAGTTGACCGAGGACATGAAACTCACAAGCGAAGATCGGCTGCACTTGATGCAGATTTTCGGGCCAGTGTTGCTCGTTTTGATCCTTCTGTTGACGCCTAAAGACGCAATCGGGTGCAGCTGGTACTCCATCATGCTCGGCGCAGTCGTCGATCAAAGCAACGGCACATGTGACATCACGTCCTTGCCTTGGATCATCGAGCTGTTTCAGAACGCGGCAGGTGACGCGAGCGCCGCAGGTTGGTGGTCAGTCTTCTTGTTGCTGATCTTGATGTTCCTGGACAAAGAGTTCCGCGCCAAACCTATGAAAATCTTTGACGGGCTGTCTCAAGCAGGTGTCACGATCTCTACGCTGTTCTTGATGTTCATGGCCGTCACCGTGATCGACGTTTGCCTGAACTTCACAGGTCTTGCGAAATTCGTGGCCGTGGATGTGCTTGGCTACTTGAACTCCTTTGATGTTTCGGCCAACTCCGCTGGTTTCCAACTGTTTGCTTTGTTCCTGACGATGCTCTTGGCGGTCCTTCTCGGTATGGGCATGCCCGCAGTACCCGCCTACATCAACGTCGCTTTGCTGATGGGGCCGATGCTTGTGGGCCTTGGTCTTGCGACGTTCACTGCGCATATGTTCATCTTTTACTTTGCGGTTGCATCAGCCATTACGCCTCCTGTCGCCTTAGCTGCTTTCGCTGCTTCGAGCATCACCAAGGCCGACCCGATGAAGACTGGTTTCTCCGCTGTGCGTTCAGGCATCGTGATGTTCACCATCCCCTTCGTCTTCGCGCTTTATCCAGAGCTGTTGTTGATCGACAAAGCGGTAATTGATCCGAACAATGGATTGTTCCTTTCGGGCTATGATGGATCCATAAACTTCGGCTGGCTCTTGCTTTTGATGCTGCGCATTGCCGTCGCACTTTATCTGGTGTCGAGCGCTCTCGCTGCATTTGATCGAAAAGCGCTCAAACCAATAGAGATCGCCGCGCGCCTTGCAATTGCAGTCTTGATTTTAGCCCGCCCGATCGAAATCTATGGCGTGGCACTAGTGGCTGGCGTTGCGCTGGTCGGCTGGCATACCTTGCGCAGCAAAGACGCGGTGCCCGCTTAAAAGAAAGAGAAGCCAACATGACTGAAAGACCAAGCTACATTCTCTTCATCACCGATCAGCAACGCTATGATCACCTTGGCTGCAACGGCCATCCGGTTTTGCGCACTCCAAATATTGATGCGATGGCGGCTGAGGGCGTCAATCATGACCGCTTTTATGTTGCCTCGCCTGTGTGCATGCCCAATCGTGCGAGCCTGATGACCTGCCGGATGCCGTCTAGCCATGGCACGCGCTCGCTGGGTATTCCGCTCTCGCAGGACAATGTGACCTTCGCTGAGCTTTTATCTGCCGCTGGATATGACACCTGCCTCATTGGCAAAAGCCATCTGCAAAACGTCTCCGATTGGGATATTCAGATCGACCCACCCGAGCACCGCGCAGGATACAGTGCACCGCCAGATGATCTCGCGGTTGCAGTGCGCTCTGATCTGGACCGCGAAACCTATCAATACGAGCGGCAGGAATACTGGGACAAACCAGATCCCGAAGTCCCGCTGCCGTTTTATGGTTTCAACGAATACACCGCTGTCATGCGCCATGGCTTCAACACAGGTGGCGCGCATCTTGAGTGGGTTAAAAAGCACGCGCCAGAAACGCTCGCGCTGCGGGGGCGCGACAAACAGTTCTCGCATGATTATTCAGTGCCGCAGGCTATTCGCACCAAAGTCCCGGAAGAGCACTATTCAACCAGTTATATTGCTGATCGTGCGGCTGAATGGCTGGAAGCACGCAAAGACAATCCAAAGCCGTTCTTGCTCGTGGTGTCTTTCCCCGATCCGCATCATCCCTTCACCCCACCCGGCAAATATTGGGACATGTATAAGCCCGAAGATATGGCTGTGCCTGCGGCCTACGAGAACGATGATTGGGATCCGCCTGAGTATGTCAAAATCGCAGAGCGCCACCGCGCCAATGATCCCTCATTGGCTCAAATGGCAGGTTATTCACTCGCCGTTTCCAAGCAAGAAGCGCTGGAAGCGCGCGCCCTGACCTGTGGAATGATCACGATGATCGACGATGCAGTGGGCCGCGTGCGCGATGCTGCCTCGGATGCAGGTGTTGCAGACAACACCGTTCAAATCTACACCTCCGATCATGGGGATCATTTGGGCGAACATCGGCTTTTGTTCAAAGGGGCCGAGCAATACGACAGCCTCACGCACGTGCCCTTCATCTGGGCGGATCCCAAAGCTGAAAACGGTACGCGCAGCGATGAATTGGCGCAAACCCATGATATCGGCACAACCATTCTGGAGCACGCCAAGGTCGAAAAATCGCTTGGGATGCAAGGCGTTGTCTTGCCAGTCGTGGGTGGTGCGGGTCGCGATGCGGCACATATCCAATATGAAACGCAACGCACGCAAGAGGCCTTTGGCCCGCGTCCACGTGTCCACAGTATCGTACATGGCGATTGGCGGCTCTCGATTTATCTCGACAAATGCCAGAATGAGTTGTTCGATCTCGCGAATGACCCGGGTGAAATGGTGAACCTCTGGGACGATGCTAAATATCAAGAGGTGAAAGCGCGTTTGGTTGAACGCTTGGCGGAGCTGGAAATCGCAGCTGGTGATCGCGTTCCACTGCCAACTGCGCAGGCTTAAAATGTCGCTCTCAACCAAATTCACTACGTTGGGCACGGCGGGTGGTCCGGTCCCAAAACTCCACCGCACCCAGCCGGCGCATGTCATCACACGCGGCGAACGTGTTATCCTGATCGATTGTGGCGAAGGCGCGATGCAGCAACTTATGCGCGCGGGCATAGACTTTCGCCGCGTGCACAAGATCATCCTGTCGCACCACCATTTTGATCACATCGGCTCGCTGTTTACCTGCCTTGGCATCAATATGATGCTGCAACGCAGACAGCCGATCACCGTTTATGGCCCTGTGGGCACCCATCAGATCATCGAAGGCCTTTTGTCGGCCTGTGATGTGCCTAGTGCAATCGGCTTTGGTGTCTCAGGACAAACGCTTCCGCATCCGCGTGAGTTTGTGCAGGTTGAGGAAATCAAGGCAGGTGACAGTTTCGAGATCGATGATATTCGCATCTCATGTTGCGAAAACACGCATTATCGGAGTGAAGAGGACTTTGGAACCGAAGGACCCGTATCGCTGTCTTTGCGCTTTGACGCCCCTGATCGCTCGATCGTTTACACGGGCGATACAGGTCCGTGCAGCTTGGTCGAAGAGTTGGCCAAAGGCGCGCAGCTTTTGGTCGGGGAAATGATGCTCGCCGAGCAAATCATCGCGCAACTTCAGGAAAAGAACCCTCATATGACCGAACAGCGCATCGCAATGATGGGCCAACATTTACACGCGCATCACCTTAGCCCTGAGCAATTGGGCGAACTTGCCCAGCGCGCAGGCGTCGCGCATGTGGTTGCAGTTCATATCCCACTCGATAGCATAAGCTCTGAAACCGCGCCCGATTACACAGCGCGGATCTCGCGGCGGTTTTCCGGCAAAGTAACCATCGCAAACGATCTTGACCAATTTTGATTTAGGGACTTCGCATGACTTTAACGTCAAAAGTAACTCAAGCTGCGCGCAAACTGACAGGACGACCTGCACCGCGCGTCTTGAGCGTAAATACCGCTTGGTACTTAACTCCCAACATGATCCGCGTCGTTTTCGCAGGCCCCGAATTGGACGGCTTTCCAACGGATCGCGATGGCGGGAATTGCAAGCTGATGATCCCCGAGGTCGATGAGACCAAAGCGCATTTTGTTGAACGTCTGACAAGCGGCCCTGCTCCAGTTCGACGTACTTATACGGTGCGCAAGTTCGATGCGTCGACACAAGAATTGAGCATCGATTTTGTAGCGCACGGTGATGAAGGTCCTGCGTCACGTTGGGCAAGCGCGGCTAAAGCGGGTGATTTTCTCGGCTTTGCCGGTCCGAGCACGCCGAAGCTGACGCAGTTCGACGCGGATTGGTATCTTGTCGCGGCGGATCCATCGGCGATCCCCGTGGCTGCGGTCGCACTAGAGGCGATGCCGAGGGATGCGAAGGGCATCGCGATCTTTGAAGTCACAGCGCCACAAGATCAACAGGAAATCGATGCACCCGAGGGGATAGAAATGCATTGGCAGGTTCATCCTGACCCGCATCAAGCCTCAACGCGCCAAGAAGACTTCATTAAATCGATGGAGTGGCCAGAGGGGCGGGTGCAGACCTGTATCGCAGGCGAATCTGGCGTCATCCGATCCTTGCGTGATTTTCTGAGCAACGAAAAAAAGGTGCCCCGCGAGGACACCTATATCTCTGGCTATTGGAAGATCGGTCTGATTGAGGATCAACACCAGAAAGCCAAGCGAGACGGCGCTGCTTGAGCGCCGTCGTTTGCTTTAGACTTGTTAAGCGTCGCCCTGCTCAATCTCTTTCGCACATTGGATATAATAGTGGCGCGTCGGGCAATTGATTTGACTGACCGCATGTGCCCTGAGCGTTTCCGCTTTCAACGCTTTTGCAGTGTCGACTTCGTAACCCACGTTCAGCAAGCGATCGACAAGCTGAAGTCCCCATTGGAAATCACCGTCCGCGAGCGCTTTCTGCGCGGATGCCAAAACACTCGCCCCGCCGCCTGCCATTTCGATGAAACGCGCGGCCTCGTCTTTGGGTGCGAGCGGCGAAAGCGAGGTGGGATTGCCGTCAAACCAGCCCATTGTGCCGACGAAATAGGCGCGCACAGAAAAATCGACGCGGCCATAGTATTCGCGCAAATGCGGCTTCTTGGCCAAGTGATCCGGCAGTTTCACCTTATGCGCCAACTCGTCAATCGTCAGTCCTTCGTCCATCCCATTGCGGGTTTCATCAACAATATGGCGAATCGCGTCACGGTAATCGGTCAAATCGCTCTTAATTTTCTGCGCACCAAACACCGCTTTTGTGTGACCAGGTCCAAGCACTTCCGGTCCAAAGCCCATCAAAAGATCCATCGTATCCGCCCAAGAGTCGAAATCACGATACGCAGTGCCGCGTGGCGGATAAAGGTTAGGAAAGGAACGATAAAAATTGTCACCGCAAATCAGCACTTTCTTTTCGGGATACCAAACGACGATATGATCTGGCGTCTCTCCCGGAGCCCTGACAAGTCCCAGATCAATACCTTGGATTGTGATTTTTTCGCCCTCGTCACCAATCCGCCGTGTCGGTGGCAAAGATCCTGCCCCCATCCCCTTAAGTGGACGCGCGCCAGGTCCAACACCGATGCCAATAATTTCGTCAGGGTAGGACAAACCGATACCAAACTGCCGCTTTGTGCGCACCTGCATCGCTTTGACAGGCTGCGGATGATCAGACGCCACAAAGAGCGAGTCCTCAGAGTAACGCGTGCTAGCGAGGATTTCAGGATTGCTACCCTCAGCGAAAACGCTCGCGCCCGAAACGTGATCGCGGTGCGAATGGGTCAGAATAATGGTCTTGATCGGCAAATCCGTGATCTTGCGAAACTCGGCCAGAATGTTCTCAGCCGCCGCCGTCGTCTCAGAGGTGTCAACGATGATCAGCCCATCGTCGCCTATAATCATGTAAACATTGGACGCTGCAAAACCGAAGGCTTGATAGACATTATCCGCAAGCTTCACGATTTCCTTTTCGAAATAAGCTGGGTGAGCTTTGAGTTCGGGATGCATATCAGAGATCCTTTCGAGCAGTGTCGCGAAGAAGAAATGAAAAGACGCGCGACGTTAAATTTCGTTTCCACCCCATAAACGCGCTTTGGGATCCTAAAATCAAGAGTTGTTCCTGTATTACTCCCTGAAATATGCATATTCTTCTTGATATGGGATCCGTAATTGTGCAATTACGGGGAATTGGGGGAATTGCTTCGCGATTATTAGGCGCTCAACTAAAATTTGGGATCCCAATCTGTGTCGTCACCCCTTGCCAATTTGCAAACTGGGAGAACACCATGAAACTTCATCAAATGAGCTTAGGCGTCACTCTTTCCGCCGCTTTGGGGCTTTTTGCCCAAACTGCAATCAGCGACGAATTAAGCGTGGCAACCTTCCTGCCGCCTCAGCACCACACCAACACGGGTATGTTCACATGGTTTGCCGAAGAGATCGTTAAGCGCTCTGGCGGTTCTTTGACGATGAAACTCTACCCTGCCGGCCAACTTGGCGCAGGTCCTGTGCAGCAATATAAGCGCGCAGTTGAAGGCGTTGGTGACATCACCTTTGGGGTCTCCGCTTATACGCCTGCGCTTTTCCCCAAGACGATGTTGGCGATCTTGCCGGGCACCTCCGAGAACGCCGATCAATCGACACGCGCGATCTGGAATGTATTTGAGGACCACCTCGCAAGTGAATACGAGGATGTGAAAGTGCTTGCTGTTGGAACAGTGACTGGCAACCTGCTCGCTGCCACGCGTGATGTATCCACAATGGAAGGTCTCAAAGGCGCGAAGATTGTGCCCTTTGCTGCAATGACGAGTCCTATCGTCGAAGCGCTTGGCGCGGTACCTGTGCAAATGCCTGTAACCGAAATGTACACGGGTCTGTCCACAGGAACGATCGATGCGACCACCGCTTCTTATAACAACATCACGCCGCCTTGGAACTTCTGGGATGTCTCCACCTATATCGTTGAAAACGTACCCACGACATTCGCTGTGACCTACGCGGTCATGAACAAAGAGCGTTACATGGGTCTGTCCGATGAGCACCGTGCAATCATCGATGAGCTTGCGGGCCTGCCGATGTCGCTGGAGCTAGCAAAGTCGTTTGACGGCGCGGATGAGCGTTCCAAGAAGATGATCGCTGAAACAACCGATAAGAACTACCAATGGGTTGTTGTCTCAGACGAAGAGCGTGCAAAGATGGACGCAGCCGTTGCGAGCGGGCTTGATGCGATTTTCGCAGATTATGAAGGTCGCGGCATCAGTGATGCGCGTGCAATCTACGACGCACTGAACCAATAAACTTAAAATCGCGTACCCCTTTCGTATCTTTCGGGGCACGCCACACTCATTCCAAAGAAGGTGTTTTTCCATGGCTGTCATCATTCCAACCAACAAATCCGTCGAGATCTTTGAGGGATTGCATCTCTATCACGGGGGCATCTCGAATTGCTCAATGCGTGTGCGCATGACGCTGATCGAAAAAGGCCTTGATTGGGAAAGTCACCACCTTGATCTGAAGAAGAAAGAGAACATCACAGACGATTATTTCGGCATCAATCCCAACGGTTTGGTCCCGACCCTGATCGACAATGGTGTGGTACATATCGAGTCCAACGATATCATCGACTACCTCGATGAAACCTACGCAGAACCGTCTTTGCGTCATGGCGATGAGGCGGAGCTGATGGGTTGGCTTCACCTCGCCGCAGCGATCCATGTGCCGGCTTGCAAACCCTATGTATACGCGACCAAGATGGCTCCGAAGATAAAGAAAACGGCTGAAGAGCAGGCGAAATACAATGCTCTGCAACAAAACGAAGAACTCAAGAACTTCCACGCGAAGCACGAAGGCGACAAAAATTTCAGCACCAGTGATCTGGACAAGGCAACGGCCATTCTCGACGCTTGCTTCTTCAAACTCGAGAAAACACTGGAGGGACGCAAGTGGATCATGGGCGATCATTACAGCCTCGCCGATATTTCCTGGATCCCGCTGCATTTCGTAATTGTTGGCTGCGGATACTCGTTTGAACCCTATCCCAATGTGATCCGCTGGGCGGAAGAGTTTGCGAAGAAAGACAGCTTCAAAGAAGGCGTGCTGAAGTGGTGCCCTGATTTTGCAGATGTTTGAGAAACGATGAGCCGAATCCGTGAAAAGCCCGCTCTGATCGCACTCTTGGATCGCGTACTGACTTGGATCGCTTTGCTTTGCGGCGGCGCGACCTTGATCTTTATGACCGGATTTTCCGTGTGGAACGTGCTGATCATGCGCAAAGCGTTGAACGCGCCGGTCACTGGCGCGGAAGACCTTTTGATACTGTCCCTTGTGGTCATCGTCGCCCTGTCGATCCCGTTTGGCGCGCGCACGGGCGCGCACATCGAGATCGAGGTCTTGGAAGCGCGCATGTCAGTTGCCTTCGCCAAATGGTCGATGATCGTGGTAAAGCTGATGGGCTTTGGATTGCTCATCTTCATGTCTTGGCGGCTTTGGCATGCGGGGGGCACTGCAAGCAAGTTTGGCGAAACCACGCAGCAGCTTTTGATCTCATACGAACCCTTCTACTATCTACTCGCCGCCTCTGCCGCGATTTACGCACTCGTTTTGCTGCTCGATATTTGGCAACTTTTGCGCTCGGGCACTGTCGCGCTGCTTAGCTTAGGAAACGATCCATCATGATCAGTCTCACGCTTCTGGGCATTTTGGGCTTGCTGTCGCTTTTTGTCCTTTTGGCCCTGCGCATGCCAGTGGGCTTGTCGATGCTTGGGGTCGGCTTCATCGGTACGATCATCGCAAACGAAAATAAGTTCATGGCCGTGGGTATGGCCGAGGATCAGGCCTGGGCCCGCGGTCTCAAGATCGCCTATTCCAACCTCGCAGGCGAAACGTTTGAGGCGGCATCGAACTACAACCTCTTGGTCATTCCGATGTTCGTGCTCATGGGCAATCTCGCGGGCGTGTCTGGCATGTCCAACGATCTGTTCTCCGCAGCCTATCGCTGGATGGGGCATTTGCGCGGCGGCTTGGCTTCGGCAACGATTGCCGCGTGCGCTGGGTTCGCGGCACTTTCGGGATCCTCGCTGGCCTCGGCGGTGACGATGGGGCGTGTCGCGTTGCCCGAAATGAAGAAGTACAAATACGCGGACAGCCTTGCCACAGGATCAGTCGCGGCGGGCGGCACGCTTGGCTTTTTGATCCCGCCATCTGGTGGCATGATCATCTATGCGGTTCTGACCGAGCAATCTATCGGGCGGCTGTTTATGGCAGGGGTTTTCCCGGGCATCATCCTGACGCTCTTGTTCATCGGCGCGATCTATTTCACGGTCATTCGTAATCCCGAGGCAGGTCCACGAGGCACGCGTTTTGGCCGCTCCGAGCGGCTCTCCTCACTCGTGCGCGCTTTGCCAATTCTCGCGGTTGTGCTCGCCACGATCGGGGGCATGTACACAGGGTTTTTCACCCCTGTTGAGGCTTCCTCCGTCGGTGCCTTCCTCACCTTTGTAGTCGCCCTCGCGCGGCGTTCGCTCGATTGGCAAGCCTCCAAACAGGTGATCTTGGAGACGATGAATGCTACCGCCACCGTCTTTATGATCATCATCGGTGCCTTCGTGTTCATCCCGTTTATGTCGCTCACAGAATTGCCCGCGCAATTGGTGGTTATTTTGACATCCCTGCCCATTGGAGAGATCGGCATTCTGCTGATTGTCGTGCTGATCTACATGTTCCTTGGCATGTTCTTAGAGGCCATGGCGATGCTCGTACTAACCATCCCCGTGGTCATCCCCATCGCGGTTGCACTTGAATGGGATCTGATCTGGTTCGGCATCATTGTGGTGATCGTGCTAGAGATGGGGATGATCAGTCCGCCTGTCGGGATCAACGTGTTCATCGTCAAATCCATCGCGCAAGACGTGCCTATGGCGACCATCTTCCGCGGCATCTGGCCCTTCTGGTTCGCAATGGCAGCGATGATCGGCCTGTTGATCCTGTTCCCGCAAATCGCGCTGTTCCTACCGCAAGCGGTGGTGGGCGGATAGCGACGCGTTATAGGTGCTCTTCGTTAAAGTTGAGATTTCTCTTGCAACATATGCTCTATGAGTGCGCGGGTGAGCGCCTTTTGAGGACCCGAATCTGGCCAAACTGCATAGATACCTAAAACAGGCAAACTCCAGTCGGGTAAAACCTGTTGCAAAGCGCCAGAGGCAAGCTCTTCTTCAATGTCACTAATTGGTAAGGTTCGAATACCAAGACCCGCAACGATGGCAGACTTCGCGGCAGAAACGGTGTTCACTTCGATTCTTATTTTGTTGGGGGACACGGCAACGGTATCGTGTCCATTGCGCAAAACCAGCTCATTTGAAAAGCGCGTGATCGTCACGAAGTTATGTTCGAGAAGATCGTCGGGTGTCCTAATCGGGCCGTTGGATGCGAGGTATTCAGGCGAGGCCACAAGCATCAAATGAAAATCCGCAACGCGGCGGCTTTTGAGACTGCTATCTGCCAATTTGCCAAGGCGGATCGCAAGATCAAAGCCTTCTTTCACAAGATCAACGGGTAGATCGCTGCTATTCATAATGATCGCGACCCGAGGGTATTTGGCCGCGAATTTCCATATTGTTTTGCGCAACATCGAACGCTCGCCAAAGGCGGGCACGGTGATGCGCAATTTACCCACCGGCTCTGCGCTGCCCGCTCCTGCGATATGCAGTGCCTCTTCGCCTGCGCGCACCATGCGTCGCGCGGGTTCCAGCGCTTGATGGCCTTCCTGCGTGAGCGACATCGCGCGTGTGGAGCGAAAGAACAGGGTCACCCCAAGCTTGTCCTCTAGGCGCGACAGGTGGTGACTGACAACAGAGGTAGACAGCTTCAACCGTTTCCCCGCGGCCGTCAGGCTGCCTGCATCCGCCACCGCAACAAACACGGCAAGACCTCGGTAATCATCAATCATCTTTGCATTTTTTAGAAAACTCATTGCATCAAACAATGGATAATCGAAAAGCTGCGCATCGTCTATTTCTATCTTCAGCAGCCAAATACATCTCTTGGCTAGCTGGTTCGCAGACCGGACCTACACATTATCGACCTCCTCGAAAGGGACTCTGAAAATGACTTTCAAGACACTCACAGCCGCCGCCGCTCTCGCAACTTTCGCAACGGGCGCATTGGCTGACAACTCAGATACGGTACAGGTCTTTTACGATCTACTCAGCAACCCCGGCTCAAAAGAACAGGCCGCAGCCTTCCAAGATGTCACATCCGAGGATTGGGTCAGCATCGGCGACTATTCCGGCAAATCGAAATCGCGCGATGCGTTTTTGGGACAGATGGGCGGCTTCGCCAAACTGATGCCCGATCTCAAATGGAATGTTGAAGCGATGCACGAAGCTGGTGATGTTGTCACCGTGCGCAGCCGCGCTACAGGAACCCCAGTCGCGCCTTTCTTTGGCGTTGATGGCGAGGGGCGCAGCTTTGATATCCTGACCATCGACATCCACGAATTGGAAGGCGGCAAGATCGTGCGCACCTATCACGTCGAAGATTGGGCAGGTGGCTTGCAGCAGCTTTCTGGCAAGTAAATTTCGCCCAAAATGAGGTGCGTCGATGCCCCTGTGTATCGACGCATTTTTCAAAAATGTGCGACGGAGATCACGACGCTGCACGTATTACCCTAAACGGTTTAGGAAACACGCAAT
Organism: Planktotalea frisia; assembly: GCF_001890925.1. GTDB lineage: Bacteria > Pseudomonadota > Alphaproteobacteria > Rhodobacterales > Rhodobacteraceae > Planktotalea > Planktotalea frisia. The sequence goes on along the minus strand of NZ_MLCB01000166.1, from coordinate 10,566 downwards.
GCCCACACTCAAAAACATCTGGGATCATCCCTACACGTTCTGGACCTTGCTCAGTATTCCCGCGATTCCGATGTTGATTGGACTGTCCTCTGGTGATCCTAAAACGATCCACCAATTGCTGCACCCAAGTGGTGAATTCGCTGCACGTTTTATGATTATCACAATGATGATCACACCTTTGGTGATGTGGCTTAAAGGCTGGCGCGGACCACGTTGGTTGATGAAACGACGCCGTTATCTGGGCGTTGCGACCTTTGGCTATGCATTGCTGCACACGCTGTTCTACTTGCTCGATCTGGGTACGCTCGCACTCTCGGGCAATGAGATATCAAAGCTCTACATTTGGACAGGCTGGCTTGCCTTCTTCATCTTTGTGCCGCTCGCAATCACCTCAAGCGACGCATGGGTGCGCAGCCTCGGACCAAGGTGGAAATCACTGCAACGCTGGGTCTATGGCGCGGCAGTGCTCACGTTGCTTCATTGGGCGGCCTTGCACGATTGGGGCGGCATTGGTTCTGCGCTCGTGCACTTCATGCCGCTCATTTTGCTTGAGAGCTACCGCGTCTGGTCAAACCTGAGCAGAAAAGCGAAACGCGCAGCAGCCTAAAAACGTGCTGAAGATCAAACCCGTTTGATCTTCAGCTTGGTCTTGAGGTCGGTCTTACAAAACGCGTGCAAGAAGCAGGTTTTCTCTGAAATATCGAGCATTTCTTGCGCGGTCTCGTCGCTCTCTGAGGTTTCCAGATAGACATGCGTTTCTATCGGATCGGCGCTGCCCGCTTTGCCAGTGCCACCGCTCGCACCCCCTAGGCTAAAGTGCGTATCTTGCACGATACGATAGTCTGGCAAATCCAGTTTCAACATGGACACAAACCGCCCAAACTGGGTCATAAAGCAGAACCCGATGCCCGCAGAAATCAGCGTATTCGCGTCTGGCGCGCGCCCATCCTCGGAACTGAGCAGCATAAACGACGTGCCATAGGGCGAGTATTGCATTTGTTGGATTTGCTTGATGCCATCCGCGCGCAACTCCGCCACCGCACCAATGTTGAGACGGCGATTTTGCTCGTCGCTGAGCGAAGAGGCGTTAGTAGCTGTTCCGCCGCTCACATCCTTTTTCGGAGTTGGCCCGACTTTGTTCATCAACCCTTCAGCGGCCTGCGCGGGTGTTACCATGGCAAAATGATCGCCCGGATCGGGCAGGATCGCCCCGTCCAGTTCCAGCGCGTTCGCTGTTGAAAGTTCAGTGCCGTTTTTGCTGAGCTTAAAGAGGCTTTCAATCTGCCCACGCATTAGCCCGTTCAGCGGCGACGCATAGGTCGCGTTCACCAAGAACTCGTTCAAAGCAGCATCATCGAGATCGCAATCAATCTCGACTTGAAGCTCGATGTTTTCCGCGCCACCAACCATGGTACGCTTCATCATCGAGCCATTCATCGTGTAATAATTGTCCTGAATAAGCTTGAGCTTTCGGATTTCTACACCCTGTTGCTTGGCCAATGCCATGATCTCATTCATGTAGCTCGCCGCCATGCCGCAAGACAAAAACGCGAGCGGGCAACACGCCGCGTCGTGACCGTTCAAATACGGCCCTTCGTCGCTCACGAAGCGCCATGTATCGCCAGTTTTGGCGGAGCGCACCAGCGCCTCTTTCTGGAACCCACTGAACGAGCGCACCCACGTGCGATCCGCATCGCCAATGCGGTTATCGGGAGCATGGATCCCTATTTCATCCGCGTTCGAGACCTTGAAAAAAGGAGCCTGTGCGCTGGTTCCAATGATGTCTTCGCCGAGCTTTGCCATCTCTCGTGGTCCTTCTTTTAAGTCAGTAAATTCTTGTTTGATTAATGCGTTTTTGGGCCAGCGGCATAATCCGGCGCTGAAGCGGGCGGCTTCACATCGCTCTCATCCCAGTAACCGATCAGCACGCCGAATTTGTCCTCAAGCCCGACCATTTGCTCTGCCCGCGCCTCGGACACGGTTTCGCGCTGTCGATACTGAAGCGACCAATCAGCCAAGGCGTAATGCATCTGCTGACGCGCCTCCAAGTGATCATCCGAGCGGCCCAGATCAATGAACTCATCTGGATCATTCTCCAGATCAAACAACATGGGCGCATAGCCCGGCGCATGGATGTATTTCCAACGCTCGTTCTTGATCATGTAGATGCGACAATCGAGCGGTGCGCGGCCTGTTTTCGGGCTGAACGTCTGTTGGAAATAGTCATATTCGCTGATCACGTAATCGCGCCAAGGAACATCATCGCCTTGCAACAAAGGCATCAAGGAGCGCCCATCAAGGATGTGTTTTGGCACCTCACCACCCGCGTATTCGATGAAGGTCGGTAATAGATCAATCGACTCCACAGGTGCGTTTTGCACAGTGCCACGCGTGCTATCACAAGCTGGATCGGGGTCCGCGATGATCAGCGGGACTTTCACCGCGGGATCATGGAAGAAATCCTTATCCCCCATCCAATGATCGCCAAAATACTCGCCATGATCCGACGTGAACACGATCATCGTGTCCTTCATCAGATCCTTCTGTTCCATAAACTCAAAGAGCACACCAAGCTGGTCATCAATCTGCTTGATCAACCCCATGTAGGCAGGGATCACCGTCTCGCGCGCCTCTTCTTTCGAGAAGGTGCGCCCACAAATCCGCTCTTGGAAATGCTGCGCTAAAGGATTGCTGTTCTCGCGCTCTTTTTCAGAGCTGTGCACGTCCTGCACATCCGCCGCCGAGTACATATCGTTATAAGGCGCAGGTGCGATGTAGGGCCAATGAGGTTTGATGTAGCTGAGATGCAAGAGCCACGGTTGTTCGCCGTCATCCTCTTCGAGGAACTGCATTGCACGACGGGTCATGTAAGGCGTTTCAGACTCTTCATCGCTCACGCGCGCAGGGCTTGCAGCCACATCGTTGAAGAAGCCCGAACGCACTTCGCCATCTCGCATCACAGAGTTCGCGGCCCAATGCCACGGGTTCTCGTGATCGTCATAGCCGCGCTCTTTGAGGTATTTGTTATACGCCACATTCGGTTTCAGAACGCGGTCGGGATGGATGCCATCATCGCGTTCGTAAGGCTCAAATCCCGCTTGCGCATGATGCACGCCGATCTCGCTCTCTGGATCAATACCAAGGCGGGCCATCCCCTCTTGGTCAGCAATCATATGGGTTTTGCCTACAAGAACAGGACGCATCCCAAGCGGTTTCAGATGATCGCCGATATTACGTTCGCCCACGCGCAAAGGCACGAAATTACCTGTTGCACCATGCGAAGAGACATAGCGCCCTGTGTAAGTGCTCATGCGGCTGGGGCCACAAATCGGGGATTGCACATAAGCGTTAGAAAAACGCACGCCGCGCTCTGCTAAGCTGTCGATATTGGGCGTGTGCAAGGTCTTGTGACCCGCACACGACAAATAGTCATAGCGCAACTGATCGCACATGATGAAGAGGATGTTTTTGCGCTTTGACTGTGTGTTTGACATGGGATTTACAGGTTTATCTTGCCGCCATCGACGTTGATCGTCTGGCCGGTGATGAAGTCGCTGTCGGATGAGCATAAGAACACGAGCGTTCCAAGCAGATCTTCGGGCACCATTTCGCGTTTGATCGAACGGGAATCGACGGTGGGTGCGCGCGCGCGGTCCCATTTGTCATTGTCGCGGATCGAGCTGCTTTCCGTCAGCCCAACAGCAATCGCGTTGATCTGAATGTTCTTGTCGCCGAGCTCGCGCGCATGACCACGAGTTAGACCGATCACGGCCGCTTTGGAAGCGGTGTAATGCGACAGGCCGGGAGGGCCATAATAGAACGTGCCAGAGGCGATATTGACGATTTTGCCTCCACCGGCGCGCACCAATGCAGGCAGCGATGCTTTGGTCGATTGGTGGATAGAACGCGCGTTGATCGTCATGACCTTGTCAAACTCGTCATTGTCGATCTGGAAGAACGGTTTCAGTTCCAGATTAGCAAACAGGCCTGCATTGTTTACAACGATGTTGAGCGCGCCAAAGTCGCTTTCGGCCTTGGCCACCATCGCGTTCAGATCATCATCCGACGTCACATCCACAACCATGCCAACGGCTTTGCCACCGCCAGCTGCATTGATCTCAGCGACCACCTCGGCCGGGTCAAGAATATCTGTGACGATGACATTGGCACCCTCGGAGGCCAATTTTTTCGCATATTCTGCGCCGATCCCACGCGCACCACCCGTAATGGCTGCAGTTTTTCCGTCTAAACGACCCATTTATTCTCTCCCAATATTTTGTTCTTAAATCTCGATCTCAAGGATCTTCGCGACTTCAGGCCAGCTCTTGATACCATTCTCGCGCAGATCATTGGTAAGATCTTCGGGCACCCAGTCGATAAAGCAAGGTTTGAAGTGCTCGCGTGCTTCAATCGCGTTAAACCAGCGTTCCACATTAGGCAGGCGTCCACCCTCCCACATGCCGCGCATGGACATCATGGCAAGGCGATTAACGTAAGGCGTCAGCGCAATATCGGCGATGGTGAACGTATTGCCCACAAGCCAGTCATTACCCGCCAACGCTTTCTCCATTTTGAAGAGATAGCTGTCATAAAGCTTAACCTTCTCAACCGCACCAGGGGCGTCAAAGCCATGGCGAATGATGGCGTCCTTGAAGCTTTTCCAATCAGAGGTGACGGAAAATTCTGGCGTAGAAGCAAGGAACTTCTCCGTGCCTTCTTTGCCCAGTTTGCGCAGAACCGTGTGACGGTGCGAGCATAGGAAAGTCATGGCACCACACGCAGGATGCAGATCTTCGTCAACAGCCTTCGTCCAATAACGCACTTGCGCGCGAAGATATGGATCTTTCGGATGCACGGAGTTTTCGGGCATGATCTGGTCGAGGTATTCGACGATAACAGTGCTGTCAGGGATTACCAGATCATCGTGCACAAGCGTTGGCACAACCGACTTCGGGTTGATCTTTTGATACTCTGGCTCGAACTGTTCGCCCGCGAGTATGTCGATATAGACACCATCCCAATCCAGACCTTTCTCAGCCATAGCAAAGCGCACTTTAGCGGCGCAAACGGACGATCCGTGGTGATAAAGTGTAAACGTCATAGCTGCACCGTGACCCATTTGAGTTCTGTCATCGCTTCCATATCGGCGTCCGTACCTTCGCGACCAACGCCGCTTTCGCCGTTGCCGCCGAAGGGCACATGCGCTTCGTCGTGGATGGTTGGGCCGTTAATGTGGCACATGCCCGCGCCGATGTTGCGGGCGAAGTGGAAGGCTTTGTCGATGTCTTTGGTGAAGATCGCAGAGGAAAGGCCGTATTCAGTGTCATTGGCTTTTTCCAAGCCTTCTTCGTAACTATCGATTGGATAAATCGATGTCACGGGGCCAAAGGTTTCCGAGCGACATAAGATCATTTCTTCCGACACATCCGTGAGCAGCGTCGGCTGGCAACGATTGCCCTCCCACTCACCACCCGCCGCAAGCGTCGCGCCTTTGGCGACCGCATCGGCGATGTGATCTTTCACACGCTGACGTTGACGGTCAGAAATAATCGGCGCGATCACTGTGTTCGGATCACGCAAATCGCCCATGCCGACTTTGCTGCAAATCATGGTGAAGCGCTTGACGAACTCCTCGTAGATCGGCCGTTCGACGTAAAAGCGGCTGGACCCGATGCAAGCCTGCCCTGCGAACATAAAGATAGAGCGCGCGGCGAGCGGCATGACCTTATCGAGATCCGCATCCGCCAGAACAACTGTCGGGCTCTTACCGCCCAGTTCCAACGTGCTCGGCGTTTTATTCTTGGCGCAAATTTCGTTGATGTGCTGCCCGACAACTGTAGAGCCCGTGAACGTAACGAAATTGACGTCGGAATGGCTGGTGAGGTCATCGCCAATTTCTGCGCCCATACCCGTCACCACATTATACGCCCCAGCTGGAACGCCAGCCGCTGCCACGATCTCTGCAAAGATCAGGCTCAGATGTGGGGCCATTTCGGAAGGCAAATGCACAACTGTGTTGCCGACAGCGAGCGCATTGGCGACAAGGCGCGTCGTCTTGATCAAAGGTACATTAAATGGGGTGATCACTGCGACTACGCCAAGCGGTTCGCGGATCGACATGGAAAGCGTGCTAGCGCGATCAGACGGGATCGTCTCACCGCGTACATTGCGGCACAGACCAGCGGCTGCACGGATCATTGTTAGACCCTTGGTGAATTCGAACATCGCTTTTTGCACAGGCGAGCCGATTTCGTCGATCAAGCAATCCACCAGATCCTTCTGGCGTGCTTCCATGATCTCTGCGATGCGCAAAAGCCAGCGTTCGCGCTCGGTTGGCGTTGTTTCCTTGAACGAGGGAAACGCCGCACGCGCCGCCGCAACCGCGCTTTGTATATCAGCCGCCGTGCCTTTGGCTGCCGTCGCATAGAGACTGTCATCGAGCGGATTTAGCACCTCGAATGTTCCCGCATCACTTGCACTGAGCCATTGACCATCAATGAAATGCTTTAGAGTTTTCATGCCAGTCTGACCGTCCATACGTGAGGCTCCCGCTTCTTTCAGTTCTCTTCGTGGCTCGCCTGAACTCTTTTGCGCCTATTTAGGATCCCAAATACAGCACCTTGCGTAACTTTCAAACGATTCCCCGAGCTATTGCATCAAATATCGCCAATAATGGATCCCAAATCAAGCCAAAACTTCCCTTACTGACCTATCAAACTGAACTTACTTGACTTTGGGATCCCAAATATCGTGAATTAGCGCTATGGAATCTATTGATACAGAACTCGCGGCTCAAATCCGCAATGACATCATTCTTGGGATGTATGGCGAGAAAGAACGCCTTTCAGAGGCGCGCCTCTGCGATACGCATAATGTCTCCCGCACGCCGGTTCGCCTTGCATTGCGCATGCTAGAACACGAAGGACTCATTCGTCGTTCTGAAGGTCGCGGATATTTCGTCAATGCGCCCAAAGTGGCAGACATTTTGCAAGCTGTGCTTGTTCGTGGGCACCTAGAAAGCCTCGCTGCACGTCTCATGTCGCAATCACCGGGGCGGCATAATGTGATGCCTAATTTGGAAGCCGCGATTGAGGAAATTGATCGTCTTATCGATGCTGGTAAAATGGATGACGCTTCGTTACGCGCGTTGCAAAGCCAGAATGCAGTCTTTCACAAGACTATCCTAGATGGTTGCGGCAATGACTTCGTTGGCTTCACATGCAGCAGGATCAGCCACCTGCCGATGCTCGAAGTCGGTGCGATGATGTTTGATCGACAGGTTCTTTCGACCGCAGACGGAATTGAGCGTTCTTTGTTCCGCCTCAAAATCGGCAATTCCCAGCACAAGGTGATTTTCGAGGCGATTCAAAGTGGTGACGCCGTGCGCGCGGAAGGGGTGATGAGAGAGCATTCAAACACGATGGTCGAATACATCAAAGTCTTTGAAAAACGCGACGAGGAACTGACGATCAAGGATTTGATCGGCTACTCCGGCGTTGGCGCGTCAGGACAAGACTTCGACACCACATTCAACAAGTGAGAGACACAAATGCCCGCACATCCTGATCTCATCGCGCAGAATGCACAGTTCGCCAAACAGATCCACAAGCTTTCTGATACGGTTTACACTGCTGTCGGATACGCCGCCTCCAACGTGCATTTCTTAATTGGCGATAGTGGAATTGTCCTGATCGACACGACCGAAACCACGCAAGCCGCTGAAAACATCCTGGCGGATTTTCGTGCAATTTCCACACTCCCAATTACAACGATTATCTACACGCATTCCCACCGCGATCACATTTCAGGTGCGACCGTGTTCTCCGAAGGTCGCGATGTCGAAGTAATTGCGGCCGACAACTTTACATCCGATCTGGTCGGCGTAGACAACAGCCGTCCAGCCCCGAACAAGGCTCTCATGGCGCGCACCAAGCGGCATTTTGGGATCAGCCTGCGCCCAGATGAACGTATCAGCGTCGGTGTTGGCCCCGGTGATCGTCCGATGAAGGGCATGGGCGGCGGCTTTATAGAACCAACACTGCGCGTGTCCGGCACGACCCAAATTACCCGTGAAGGGTTCGATATAGAGTTAGCAAAAGCGCCCGGTGAGACACCTGATCACATCGTCGTGTGGCTCGCGGCGCAAAAAACTCTGTTTAGCGGTGACAACTTCTATCACGCTTTCCCAAATCTTTACGCCATTCGCGGCACCGCCTATCGCGATTTTGACGCGTGGGCCGATACGATGGATCAACTCATGGCCTACGCGCCAGAGGTGCTTTGCCCCGGACATACTCAACCTGTTGTTGGTGCGGATGCGATCCGCATGGCGCTAACAAATTACCGCGATGCAATCCGCTATGTGGTTTCTGAAACGGTGAAGGGCATGAACGCCGGCCTTGATCCTGTGACGATTGCCGCGGACATGAAGCTTCCCGCGGACTTGGCAAGCAAGCCTTACCTGCAAGAATTCTATGGTCATGTCGGCTACGCTTCCCGCGCTTACTTTGCAGGAACACTAGGGTGGTTTGATGGCAACCCGACCAGTCTAGGCGAACTGCCCTCTGCCCTTGAAGCAAAAAAGATCATTGCTTTGGCAAGAGGCGCTGCCGCAGTACTGAAAGCTGCACAAGACGCGCTGGTGAGTGGAGATTTACAATGGGCTTTGGAACTCGCTGACCGGCTTATTGCGGCAAATGACTTAAGCGCAGATGGTGCACAGGTTAAAATAGACGCATTGCGTCTGATCGCCGATGACACCGTCAATGCACCCACGCGAAACTATTATTTGCTTTGCGCGCGCGAGCTCGAAGAACAGTCAGAATGAAAAATTGGACCTGTCGCGGGTTGATGCCGCCCCTTTGATAGCATGTACTGCAACAAAGGAGACTGACTATGGGACTGAAACGGACGGACGAATTTCGGCAGGATGCGGTGCGCAGCGTTGACCAGTGGACTGACGCGCAAGCAGGTTGCTGATGATCCACCTGCCTGGCAGGGTATTGCGCAGCAATGTCCCGAGAAGATGGGTGTCGGGATGTCGACCCTGAACAAATGGATAACGGTGCACCGAGACACTGACGTAGTGTCGAAAGAGGATTTAGGCCTCGCTCAAGAGAACGACCTCCTCCGGCGCGAGAACCGTATCCTCAAGGAGGGGCGGGACATCCTAAAAAAAGCGACGCAGTTCTTCGCGAGCCAAAAGCCCCTCTCGCACATGTAAACATGCGCTGCCGGGCAGTGCATGAGGTTTAAGTTTATTGAAGAACATCGATCTGTCTTCTCTATTGGCCCAATGTGTCGTGTCTTGAATGTTAGTTCTCGTGGCTTACGGGCGTTCCGTAACCGTCCCGCCAGCCGCAGGCAGCGGTATGATATGGTCACGCTGGCGCACATCAAAGAACAATCTCGTCTACACCTTGGGAGCTATGGTAGGCCGCGCATGACCAAGGAGCTAAAGGAGATTGGTTTAGATGTTGGTCATCGCCGTGTTGGGCGTTTGATGCGCCAGAACGGCATATCAGTCATCAGAACGCGCAAACACAAGCTTCTCGGGCACCCGAAGGATGCCCTGCCAGCCAGTGGGTGACGACGGACAGTAATCATAAGTTCAACATCGCGCCGAACTTACTGGACCGTTACTTTGCAGCAGATGCTCTAAACCAGAAATGGGCTGGTGACATTGCCTATATCTGGACCTGCGAAGGCTGGCTCTATCTTGCTGTGATCTTGGATTTGCATTCGCGCTGAGTGGTCGGCTGGGCTGTTAGTAACCGAACGAAGCGCGATCTGGCGATCCGAGCGTTGAAGATAGCCATCGCATTCCGGGCACCGCTCGAGGGCTGCATCCATCATACTGACCGTGGCAGCCAATACTGTTCACACGACTATCAGAAGATCCTGCGCCAACACGGCTTCAGCGTGTCCCCCTCTCATGTATGTAAACATGCACTGCCCGGGGCAGTGCATGAGCGGAAAGGGCAATTGTTATGACAACGCAGCAGTCGAAACGTTCATCAAAACCCCTTCTCGGGACATTGCTACGCAATACCCTGGCAGGTAGCAATCAAAGCCGAATTGATCTAGCGCGATACATGGGAAACCCGCAGGAAAGCTGAGATGGCAATCTTTAAATACATCAACGGTTTCTACAATCCATGACGTCGCCCCTCAGCACTGGGATGGAAAAGCCCTGTCGCTTTCGAACGAAAGGTGTCTTAAGCGAGCACTTGGGGCGGCACTAAAGCGCGACAGGTCCATAGAGCCGAGCAATGCTTTGAGGATTATTAGAGTGTTCCAAACTTGATTCGGCTTCGCCGCAAAAAGACCGCGTTGCTCGCATTCCGACTATTGAAACGGATAGCAGCGATAGATCAGTTTGGGATCAACAATAACCAACCGCCTTGAACGTCAGCTTCGGTGAAGAATGCTGCATAGCAAAAAGTCATCGCCGCGATTGCGAGGGAATGCTGAGGGAGCAATTGCCGTACATACATAAGGCCGCTTTGTCCTGTGTGGATGGCTCCCTTTTTGCAAGTCCTTTTTCGCGCATGGTATTTCGTCAGA